>CACXFL010000103.1 GCA_902766925.1 uncultured bacterium
TATTAGAAAAGAAGGAGGAGTAGCTAGAGCTTCTGATCCTCAAATGATTCTAGATATTAAAAAAGCAGTATCAATTCCTGTTATGGCTAAATGTAGAATTGGTCATATTGTAGAAGCAAGAATCCTTGAGGCTTTGGAAGTAGATTTTGTAGATGAAAGTGAAGTTTTGACTCCTGCAGATGATGAAAACCATATAGATAAAAATCAGTTTGATGTTCCTTTTGTTTGTGGATGTAGAAACCTTGGAGAAGCTCTGAGAAGAATTGGAGAAGGAGCTGCTATGATTAGAACCAAGGGAGAGGCAGGAACTGGTAACATTGTAGAAGCTGTAAGACATTTAAGAGCTATGAAAAAACAAATGGCCATGGTTCAAGGTCTAGATGATGGAGAACTGATGCGAGTAGCAAAAGAATTGGGTGCTCCATATAATTTAGTAAAAGAAGTTCATAAAACTGGAAAACTTCCTGTTCCTAATTTTGCTGCCGGAGGAGTCGCAACCCCTGCTGATGCCTCGCTGTGTATGCATCTAGGAGCTGAATCCGTATTTGTAGGAAGTGGAATATTTATGTCTGATAATCCAGTAAAACGTGCAGCAGCTATAGTAAAAGCTGTTACTTATTGGAACGATTATAAAAAACTTGCTGAAATTAGCTCTGGTTTAGGAGAAGCAATGCGAGGACTTGAAATGAATCAAATAGAAGAAAAACTAGCAGAACGAGGAAACTAGTCAGATGAAAGTTGGAGTTCTTGCTTTTCAAGGTGGATATGCTGCTCATATCAGAATGCTTGATCTTGTAGGAATTGAATCTAGTGAAGTAAGGACTAGTAGGGATCTAGAGGATCTAGACGGTCTTATTCTTCCTGGAGGAGAAAGTTCTACTCAGTTAAAACTTCTTAGTTATTCTGGAATGAAAGAAGAGATTGTCTCTTTTATAAAAGATGGTTCTAAAAAAATCTTTGGAACTTGTGCAGGGCTTATACTACTTGCAACCAAGGTAGTTAGTCCTTCGCAAGAGAGTTTTTCTGTGTTAGATATCAGAGTAAAAAGAAACGGGTATGGCTCTCAGCTTCAATCTTTTGAAGCCCTAACAGATAAAGGAAGAGCTGCTACTTTTATTAGAGCTCCTAGGATTGAATGGGTTGATGAAACTAAATGTAGGGTAGTAGATACTTTAAATAAAGAACCTATTATGGTTTGTAAGGTAAATATTTTAGGAGCAACTTATCATCCAGAACTTGCTGGAGACAGTAAAATCTATGAAGACTTTTTCCTTGGTTTAAATCAACTTTAATTTCGATGTAAGAAAGGAAACGCTCATGTCAGAAACTGTTAAATATGATGTGGTGGTAATTGGTGGAGGTCCTGGGGGGCAGACCTTAGCTTTAAGAGGAGCGAAAGTTGGATTAAAGGTAGCTTTGGTAGAGGAGAAATATATTGGAGGAACCTGTTTGAATGAAGGGTGCATTCCCACAAAAACATTTGTAAGTTCTGTAAAATTATATGAGAAGATTCAAAAAGCCTCTAGGTTTGGAGTAGGAGTTGATAAACCAAGTATAAATTGGAGTGAGATTCTTTCAAGAAAAAATCAGATAGTAAGTTCTCAAAGAAAAGCGGTAGCAAAATCTCTGGAAAATTCCGGGGTAGTTCTTTTCACCCCAGCAAGAGCAAAAATCATCTCAGCTCATGAAGTAGAGGTTTTTAGTATAGAAACCAAAGAAAAAAAGATTCTAACTACTTCTAATATTGTAATAGCTACAGGATCTAAAAATAAAGATATTCTTGGTGTAGATCATAAAGGAATTTTAAATTCTACATCTATTCTTGATATCGGTAAAATTCCTAGTTCTCTTGCAATAATTGGAGGAGGAGTTATAGGGATAGAGTTTGCTTCTATTTTTGCAACTCTTGGAACCAGGGTTACGGTACTGGAACAAATGAGTAGAATACTTCCTCTGGAGGATGAAGAACTTTCTCGGGATCTAGCTAAACTTCTTACAAGAAAGAAAATAAAGTTTGAACTAGGAGTGAAGGTTAATTCCCTAAGATATAAAAACGAAGTGGATAGTTCCCCGGTTATTGTTACCTACTCGGATAAAAGTATTGAGGTAGACAGGGTTCTTATAAGTGTAGGAAGAGCTCCTAATAGCAGGGATATCTGGGATAGTTCTGTAGGGATTGAGGTAGATGAAAGAGGTTTTATTAAGGTAGATTCTAATTATCAAACGAGTAAAGAAAATATCTATGCTATAGGGGATGTGATAAACACCGTATCTTTAGCACATGTAGCAAGTATGGAGGCTCGTTTTGTATTGGATCATATCCTTGGTAAAAAACCTTCGAAGATTAATTATACCCATGTACCTTCTTGTGTATATACTTCTCCGGAACTTGCGAGTGTGGGAGAAACTGAAGAATCTTTGAAGAAAAAAGAAGTTTTGTATAAAACAGTGAAGTATCCTCTTTCCTCCTGTATTAAATCCACTATAGAAGGGGAAAGAGATGGGTATATTAAAATTATCTATACCCCAGAAACTCATCAGGTACTAGGGATTCATATTCTAGGAACTGGTGCTACAGAGATGATTTCAGATGCTTCTGTATCTATATCTTCAGGTATGAATCTAGAGTCTTTAAGTTGGTGTATACGCCCTCATCCTACTGTGGGAGAAGCTCTGGGAGAAGCTTTAGAGATGGGAGCTAACTAAAAAAAAATATGTGGATAAATTTAAATTGCCTAACTTCCACTCAATCTAGATTTTTTAAATCTTTCTAATAATCACCTAATTTATAGGCAATGATTCCTTCTGATATTTTTTTTATTTATTAGTTTTATTTTAGGCTTCTATAGTGTTTATAATTGGGGTAATGAAATACTTACAAGCAGTGTAGGAGCGGATAATGATTAGAGTAAAACTTCAGACGGTATTATTAATGCCGGTGTTGTTTTTGTGTACGGGATATTTATACGCAGCAAATTTTTCAAAGGAATGTGAGTATCTATTTAAATTTAAAATATTTAATACTACAGAACCTTCTTTTCAAACTAGTCTTCAACAAGTAACGGATCTTCGTGGGTATACGAGGATGTTTAAAGAGGGTATCAAAAGGGTTCATGAAGATAGACAAATACTTATGAAGTATTTTAGCGATAATCGCAACTCTTTAACTAAAGAGGAAATACATGTGATCTATAAAATGCTTAGTCTTTTGAATTATCAATTAATTCCTATTTCACTTAGACTACCTTCTATACCAATGGAAGCTTTGGGGAAGATAGCTTGGGTTAGACAGGAAGTAGATAATAGAGCAAAGGATACTTATGCATGGGATATAAAATATTTATGGGAAAGGTTTTCTTCGGTATATGCACAGTTATCTGAACTAAAAGGAACTACCCATTTTACAAAGAAAGATAAGATAAAACCTAGTAAGAAGCGCAGTAACAGAAAAGAGGGTATCAATACTAGACAACCAGTTGTTACAACTAGTATTGGAGGTCATAAAGGAGAATCAAGTATATATGGAGGAAGGTTTTCTCTAGTGGCTGTTTGGACTCATGTTATAGAATATACTGACAATATTTTTTTAGAATTAGTTAAAGATATCTACTTAAAATATCCAGGGCTTTCAAAAATTATTCCAGATTTTGAATCTGTGTATATTTATCAACAAACTGATCTTCTACCATTAGGTATTATAAAAAAATATCTTATTCCGTATATTCGTTCTGGTGTAGGAGCGATGGTAGATAAAATGAATATCTCAGAGTATGTTGAGTTTTTAGAGGTAGTGTTAGGAAAGAAAATTCTTGAAGAGTTTTTAATGCCGGAAGAAGCTTCTCTGGTAGATCCTAGAATTTATTTTATTACAAGTTTTAATGGTGAGTATGATAGAAATATTAAACCATTAAACGATAGAATTTTAGAAGAAGCTCGTGATCTTCAATTGGATAGTTTTTCTGATGTGAAAGTTGCAATAGGGTTATTAGACGTAGTAGATGAAATTGTTGAGAAATTAAAACTTCCTAAAGAAATTAATCAGGATCTATTGTCTTTAATTTTAGCTATAGATATATGGCAGATGAAAACTGGGGGTAATCCTTGGGAAATTGTAAATGAAATATATGAGGAGTTTTTTAAACTTGATAGTTTTAGTAGAGCTTATTTTATTAACTATCTTTTAAAATCGTACCAAGAAAAAGATAAGATTAAGATGTTAGAAGTTTTTTCTAAAAGGGTACTTGTAGATGGCAGGGATAAAATTAATCGAAGAATGGTTGAGAAGTTGATACTTCCTGTACTTAAATCTTATGATAACCAAGATACTATACCAAAAGGGGAATCGGGCTACAGAGTGGATGAAGAGGATGATATGTAGTTTTGGGTTGAGGTATATCTTTTAAATCTTTTCTGATAGTACTTTGGGGGGTCTAAGAAAATCTTCTGGTATGATAGAGTAAAATAGTTAAAAATAAGTAGTTATTCTTATACTAGGAATATCATCTAGTTGTGCTGTAGGTGAAATGTAACAAAAATTTTTTAAATATAACAAAAAAATGTTATATTTAAAAAATGTAAGTTAAATTATGGAATATACTATACTTTATTAAAAAATATATAGATAACAAGGCTTATCGTAACGATTACAGGAGAAAGTAAAGAAAAAACTATCACTACAGCTCTTTGGAGGGGGATTATTATAAAGGGTCTCTTTTAGAGAACGATGTTTTATTTTTGAAACCCACTTCTAAAACGAGTTAGAATCTAATTTATAAATGGTTGTTTTATAGGCAAATATTAGGTAAAATTACTCTACTATAAACTATTTGATTCACAGCGATTTTGATTGTATCTATAGTACTTCTGGTTAGATTTTTAATTCAAATAGAAAGAGTGAGTATGATACTTAATTTTACTAAAATGCATGGAATAGGAAATGATTATATTTATGTTAACTGTCTGGATCAAAAACTTCAGAATCCTTCAGTACTTGCTAAGAAATTATCTGATAGACATTTTGGAATAGGTTCAGACGGGTTGGTTCTGATTGAACCAAGTAGTCGGGCTGATTTTACAATGAGTATGTATAACAGCGATGGATCTCAAGCTGAGATGTGTGGTAATGCTATTAGATGTGTTGCCTCATACGTTTATGAAAATAACCTCATTAAAAAAGAAGATAAGCTCTCCTTGGATATAGAAACTCTAGCAGGGATAAAAAAAATTAAGTTAAATTTGGAGAATGGACGTTTGTCTACTATCAGAGTAGATATGGGAGAACCAATACTAGAGGGGATAAAAATTCCAGTAAATATTGATAAACCTCAGGTTGTAGGAGAGCTTGTAAATATTGAAGGAACTTCCTATAGAATTAGTTGTGTATCTATGGGAAATCCTCATACCGTAATTTATGTAGATCAAGATGTTAAAACCTTAGATATTGAAACCATGGGAAGAAAAATAGAAAACTTTACTTCTCTTTTTCCAAGAAAAACTAATGTAGAGTTTGTAAGAGTAATTGATAAATCTAACGTATCTATGAGAGTTTGGGAACGAGGAGCTGGAGAAACTTTGGCTTGTGGAACTGGAGCTTGTGCAGTAACTGTAGCTTCAGCTCTTAACGGTTTTACTGATAGAGATTCTTCGGTAAAGGTTCATCTTACAGGAGGAGATCTAGAGGTTTTATGGAGTAAAGAAGATAATCATGTATATATGTCTGGAACTGCTACCAAAGTATTTGAAGGAAGAGTTGAGGTTTAAGGTAGAGGTAGGTAGATAAGCTAAGAACTTGGATCTGATTGTAGTGTGCTAGAGAAGAGGTGTGCGAATGAAAATGTTATTTTTTATGTATATGCTTGGTTGTTCTGTTAACTGTTATCTGTTTTTTCATTATGTTCTCTACTCTAAAGGATCAAAACTTACAAAAACTCTTATCACTTTGTTTTTACTCGTAGTAGCAGGAGTTCCGCCTCTGCTTTCAGCGTATTTTGAAGGGGCAGTTCCTGGAGTTGAAACCTTCTATGATTGGATGAGCTCTGGGTATTTATTTGGTATTAATGGTTTCTCTATATATTCCGCAGGACTTTATTTTTGTTACATAGGATGCTTTTTTCTTGCTATTATTACAGCTACTTTTGATATAATCCAGTTGTTTTTTCTTGTGGTTTTTAAGCTACGTTTTAACGGTAGACAACGTCGTCGTTTGAGAAGAGTGTTTATAGTTGTTACCCTTTGTATAAACGTTTCAGCTTTATATCAAGGGATAAAAATTCCTGAAGTAGAAGAGGTGACTATAAGCTCTTCTAAAATAAAAGAAGAGTTAACCCTCGTGGTTCTTGCAGATCTTCATATCACTAGACATAGTTCAAAAGAAAGACTTGCAAAGATTGTTCAAAAAGCTAATGCATTAAATCCTGATATTGTAATTTTAGATGGAGATATAATAGATGATTATATAGATATGGTAGAGAAAAAATCAGGGGCAAGTTTTGAGTTAAAAAATCTTAAATCAAAATATGGAATGTATTTTGTAATGGGAAATCATGAGTATCTTTATGATAGAAATGGAGATATAGTTGAAGCTATAAAAAGTTATGGAGCTAGAGTATTTATAAATGAAGGAGATCATGTAGCTGGGGTATATTTTGGAGGGATTTGTGATATTACAAACTTTAAAAGACATGTACGTAAACATCTATCTAAAGCAACCCCAGATCTTATTCCAGATGTAGATACAGCTATGGCAGGAGCCTTGCCAGATGACTATAAAATCCTTCTGTCTCATACTCCAGCCCAGATTGGAGAAAACGATATAAATCTTGTAATTTCAGGTCATACTCATGGTGGACAACTTTTCCCACTGCATCTTATCATTAAATACAGTAACCATGGATATATTGGTGGACTTTATAATGTAGATGAAGATAAAAATGTATATGTCTCTGAAGGAACAGCTCAATGGGGACCTGCAATGAGACTTCTGTCACATACAGAGATTTCAAAAATTGTTCTAAAACCTAAAAATTAGAGTAGTTAACTAGTTCCAAAAACTAGGATAGAATGAATCAAGCTTTATACCGTTTTTTAGATACAGTACCCTATCCATAAAAAATAACGGTATAGAACAATTTACACCACTTACAAGGTTTACGATTCTAGCGTAGATCAAATGCTTTTTCGTTTGATCTTCTTCCTTAAGATATGAATCAATAAGTGAATCTATTTCACGGGATCTAAGTCCGAAGATGTTTTGTCCACTGTAACCTGAATCGAAAGTAGGAATCTCTTTAGAATAGAGTATCCCTCGAGGTGGAAAATCTATTGGTAGTTCCCAGGAAAGAAGTAGTAGATCTTGGAAAGAAGATTTTTGAATAACTTTTTTATACTCCTTTAGGGTCAAAGGTATAGGATTTAATTTAATTCCTACTTTTTTAAGATCTTCCTTTAATGAAGATACTACCGTTCTTCTAAATTCGTTATTTAAATAATGAATACTGATTTCAAGAGGATCTTGGGTATCTTTTTTAACCCGGTATGACGAAGAAGGATCTACCACGTAACCAAGCTCTTCTAGAAGTGAGGAGGCTCTTTTGGGATCTAGGTTATATTTTTTATTAAAAGGGTAAAAACTAGGATCCCGTGGGTTAACAAAACTTGTAGCTACCGCTAGTCCTAACTTTGAAGCAATTTTTGTTTTATCTATAGCTAAGCTTAGAGCTTCTCTCATAAGAGGAGAAGTAAACATAGAGTTTTGCATGTTGAAAGCTATATTTTCATATATTGGGGTAGTATTTTTTATAAACCTATATCCAGATACAGGAAGAGAGCCAGGATATATAAGATAAGGATTTAGATGATAGAAAATATCAAAAGATCCTTTAAGTGAGGCGTAGGAGAGTTCTTCGGGTTTTATATTAAACAGGGATATTTTTTTATACTGGGTGAAAAACTCATTTTTTAAAAGAGATTCTAGATGAATATTTGATACTAAGGTATGTTGATCTTTAAAGTAAAAAGCTCCGTTATACAATGCTTTATCATTATAAGTATTATAGTATGAGGAGTTCTTTTTATACGTAGATATTTTTTTTAAAGACTCTTCCCAAATAGGCTTTTCAATACGGGACGAAACTATATAAAATCCTTCTATTTTATAAAAATCAGGATGTGGACCTAGGAATATAATATCAAAAGTTTTATCATCCTTAATATTTATGGATTCAATATATTCTAGAGGATGATAGATTTTAGTTTGACTATAATTTGTTTTAAGTATCTGCCAGGATAGTTTTATATCTGAACTTGTAACTTTAGATCCATCAGCCCAATACCAATCTTTTAGTTTCCAGTGAGTTATAGTTTTAGTTTTTGAAGATTCTTTTTTTATAGTATAGGTAGGAAAAGATTCACACATTCTACACCTGTATGACCAGGAAGGAGAGATATCTATTAGAGGAGTAAAAATTAAGTTTTTTAAAACTATATCCTCTTCAGTATCGGTAAACAACGGATGAATACGCCAGTAATTTCCAGTGTAAGAATCTGAAGCAAGAGTGAGAGTAGAAGAGGATTTTGGTTGAGGTTGGACTTGAGATACTGATTGGAGTTGAGATTGAGTTTTAAGCTGAGTTTTTGAGGCCTCTTCTGATAAAAGATACGAATGATCAGTTAGTAGAGAAAATAATAACAGTATAAAAATAGTAGATAGTAGTTTTTTCATAATATAAAACGGAATAATTATTCCTGGTGTTTTTTAGTTATTAAACATGGGTAGTGGAAATTTATTCCACAACACTACTTACTTTAGAATATGTATCATAAATTAGATTATTCAGCACGAGTTTTTAAGGGATAAATTATTCTATAGATTATCCAGATATAAAAATAGGGGATACTTTTATAGGAGTAGGACATACTGCCGGTAGATTAGTTCTGTCTTTATCAACATCTATCCAAAAATCCCAGTAGTAATCTCCAGTTCTAAGTCCAGATACGTTCATATAGATACCGATTCTATTTTTAAGAGCTGGGTTAATCTTACTATCCCACCCCAGATCATGTCTTGCTTTAGCCTCATCAGTAACTAAAAATGGGAAAAATCCAAGATCTACCATCTTTTTTTCCATAGCAAAATATGCTGTAAAATTAAAATCAGGACCTCTTCCGTTTAGACTAAATTTACAGAGTTTTCCATGACAGAATTTTTGAGCTAATTTAGAAGAGGCAGCTTTTTTTACATCAGATAAATTAAAAATAGGAAGGGTCTCTCCTGACATATCGTAGGATATAATGTCGTTAACATTCCAAGAATATAGTGATCCACTGTTTTTATTAAGGTAATCTCTAGATTCTGCAGGAACATTCATCTGAAAAGGAATAAATACAGACTCTTTATAAAATGAGGTAGTAGCTCTCATATTTATATCTATATCCATAAATAAAAGTTTCCAAAAGAAGGATACATCAGCTATTTTTTGTTGGGGGGTTGTAAACCAAGAACGTATCTGAGAAAACAAGTTTGATGCACCTAATTCTATGGATAGGAAGTATTTTATATCAAGATATACAGCTAGTGTAGCATTGTCAGCAGCTGATATAAATTTTGTTTTATCTTTAGATATAACCTCTATATTTTTAAATGCTACGTGGTTTTTAGGATAGTGGAAGAATTTAAAAAAAGAGGAGTATATTAGATCCTGACTGATATCATTTAATACAATAGGTTTAGAAGAAGAAGAGTTTTCCTTACAGTCAGTAAGGTATAGGTATGAATGATATCTAGGAGAGTAGATCTCGTATATAAAAGAAGGATTGGAACAAGGAAGATTTTTTAGATCTTTTGGGGAAGAAGGATCTGGGTTAAATCTATCAGTAACTGATTGAGGAAATTCAAATACGAGTCTTGTATTTTTTTCAAAGATACTATCTTTTTCAAAGTTATTAATGGAGTTCATATCTATCTGAGATAATTTGTCAGCTTTTTCTATATCTAGAGTCTCAAGGTGCCATTTTTTAGTAGATTCCTGGTATGAATATAAAGATAGATCCTTGGCGTGTATCTTAGTTTTTATCTGTCCAAGATCAGCTCTATGCATAAAAGCAGGACAGGAATATAGATTAGAAGAAACTACAGACAAAAGACAAAAAAAGAGAGCTACTAAAGATAATCTACAACAATTTATAAAACCTTCATGGTTCATATAATAATCCTTTATTTTTGGGAGTTAGAACTTTTATAATTATATAATATGGTTGAAACTGCTTCCAGTTTTTTTTATTCTTATGTTGAATAAGTATGATAATAATATGTTTTTATAAGGTTTAATAATAATGAAAGATATAAATATAGCTCAGGTTGTAACTGATTTTATAGCTTTAATTTTAGCTCTTTGTTTACATGAAGCAGCTCATGCTTTTGCTGCAAAAAGACAGGGAGATACAACTGCAGAGCAGATGGGTAGACTTACTTTAAATCCTATAGCTCATATGGATCTTTTTGGAACAGTTTTGATGCCACTTGCTGCAATGCTGTCTGGATTTCCTTTCCTATTCGGCTGGGCAAAACCAGTACCTGTAGATCCTAGAAATTTTAAAAGTAGAAGATGGGGACATGCTCTGGTAGCAGCAGCTGGTCCTGCTTCAAACCTGGTTCTGTCATTTGTATGTTTTGTTATCTTGGTACTGTATGGGGTTTTCTTATCTACTGTAATAGGTCCTGGAAGTTTTTTCTATCCACTTGTAACTCTGATTACCCAGACTATGTGGATTAGTACAGTGCTTGCTTTTTTCAACCTTATTCCTATCTTTCCTTTAGATGGTGGGGCAGTACTGGGAGCTTTTTTTACAATGAGTTTTAGAAGAAAATATGAAGAATTTATGTCTAGATTTGGTTTTGTTATTCTTCTTTTGTTCCTTGTAAGTGGGGTTTTTAGAATTATTATCTATCCAACTCGGGCCTATATCGGATGTCTGCAGTATCTAGCTAGTTTGATTTTAGGGCAGAGTTTATAAATTGATGGTGTATTTAGTTGAAAAAATAGGATAAAATTTAAAGTAAAGGTTTATCTTTTTTTTGTCGATATGGATGTATATCAGTTGTAGAGGTGTATATTATGCAACAAAAACTTAAATATTTACTCTGTACCTGTGTTATTGCTACGTTTACTATGATCTGTACTGATGCTTTTAGTACTGATTCAAACCCTGTAGATCAATCTACTATTATAGCTAAAAAAGCCACAGCTTCAGCTCCTGCTAAGAAGAAAAAACCTGTTAAGGAAAAAGATATCACAAGAGAAGTAAAAGTAGGACAAAGAAGTACTAAGGTAAGTTTCGAAGATACAGATATCGCTGGAGAACGTCGTGGTGGACTGGGATCTGTTATTGAAGAAGGTCAAGTAGATAAGGAAGTTGATCTTATAAAAATTAGATACAGTTGGCATCCAGAAATGAAAGCTTCTACCTCTAGTTTGGAAACAGGAAAAACAGAGTAGTAGGAAAGTAGTCGCAAAAAAACTTATTCCTTTCGATTATGAATTAGAATTATTTTTAATTAGGGTGGGGATGTTTTTTAAGAATTTGTTATTACGTATAATTATTAAAATTACAGATGAAATGTATTAATATATTAATCTAGATTTATTTATAAAAAAAATGAGACTTTTGAAGAAGAATCATTTTTGATAGTGGTCTTTGATGTATCTATGTAATGTAATCCATGAGCAGTTAAGAGTTCTTGCTATCTGTGCTTTTGAAACTTGTTTATCAAGTAATTCTTTAATTATTGTTTTTTTTGTATCAAGTTTATTATAGTTAAATCCGTGAGGCCTGCCAAGGTGTTTGCCCTCGTCTTTTAATCGTCTCAATGCTTCCTTAGTACGTTGAGAAATAAGTTGTCGTTCAATTTCTGCTGCAAGCGAGAACGTAAAAGCAAGAACTTTTGATTGAATATCTGTACCTAGTTTATAGTTTTCTTTTAAGGTCCAGATTTGACAACCTTTCTCAAGACAAATTTCTAAAATACCCATAACCTCGAATAAATTTCGACCAAGTCTAGAAAGCTCGGTTGTAATTAGAATATCCCCTTTTTTAAGTTTCTTTAAGAGTCTTCCAAGCTTGCGTTCTTTTAGAGATTTTTGAGAGGAAATTATCTCATTAATCCACTTATTTATGGTTATTTTATTTTTCTTTGTGAACGATTCTATTTCATGCTTTTGGTTTTCAGTATTTTGTTGATTAGTTGAAATGCGAGTATATCCGTAAATCATTTTTTAGCTCCTAAATTAGTATTATTAAACCATTATAGGAACTATAAATTTTTACCAGATATGTTCTACAGGATTCAAATCTATCAAATAAACCACCGTCTAAATTTAATACCCTTTTATTATATTATTGTTTGTCATTTATTGTCAATGATGTCAGTTAAATACAAGATAAAATAAGATTTTACTCCGTTATCTGTATTCACTATTCAAAAAGGGTGGTTTTTGAAGATCTAAAAGGAATTTGGATTGTACAAGAATTAACTGTTTTTTTAGTGTTCATAGAAAATTGTGGAGGTTTTTTCTAATGAAAAGTAAGTTATGTGTTTTATTAGGTATTGGAGTACTTACTCTTTTTAGTGTTTCCTGTAAAAGTATTCAAAGTGCTGGTGGTTCTGGATTGTCTTCTATAGCATTTAAAATTGATGGTGACCAATTTCCACAAAAGCCTAAAAATGTAGCGCTGGCAATATGGCCAGTACAAGATGCTCAAACTGGTTGTGAGTCGCATAATAGACCTTTGAGTGCATCTCATCCTCTGAAAGAGAATTCGGTTAAAGACACCCTCCAGGTATCTCAAACTGAAAGTATAGAAGAACAAGTAGAAGAAGGATGTACGTATAATATCGAGATGATGTTTTGGTGTTCTGTAGAAGGTCACTTAGAACCTTGTTATCAGAGTAAGCCTCAAACATTTACGGCCGCACCAAGTGAAGATAAAGAAGATACAGTTGATGTAAATTTGGTATTCGTGGATTATAAAACAAAAGAAAATGTAAATACACAAGTTAATGGTATGGTTGGTCCAACAGAGAAGGTTAGAGCTAAGATTAATGTAAACATTAAGGCGGTATATCAAGGTGAAAATAAGATATCAAAAGTTGACCAATTTTTTGAAAGTTCTTTCTTAAATAATAAGGGATATTCAGGTGAGAGATTAGTTGCTATTTCAGGTAATAAAGTTCATCCTCTAGTTACAGATGCGAGATATTATCTAGATATGGGGTGGCAATACGAAGGTAAAATAGAAGGGGAAAAAGAAGATGCCGTTAATACTGGTTTAACTTCTAAAGATATTGTTGGACAATTCGCTGTAACAAAAGTTTGTGTTGGTAATAATTGTAATGCGGGGTTGTATAGCGATGTAAATGCAAATACAGTTAAGATTAGTGCTTGTCCTATAACCATGACAAAAACAAAACCTGCAAATGAGAAAAATATTATAAGAATAGGTGAAAAATGTTATAAAGAAACAACCGATTCAAATGTATATGCTTACGGTACTACTTTTCCATGTGATGGTAAAAACTATGAGTGCGGTTGGCCTAAAGGTTGTATATGCACAGCCACACAAAGGCAACAAGTTACATGTCCTACACAAACAGAAGTGGATGTAACCAGATGTATACCTGATGTATATATCTTCAAAAGACAAGGAACATAATTTCCACGTTGGTTAAAAGTTCAAAACAAAAAAGGGAGATCTACGATCTCCCTTTTTATTTAAGAGCAACTAACATGATTAAACTCAATCAAATTAGATTAGACTAGACTAGATAGGATTAGATATCTCCGTTATGGAATACGTTTTGAACATCATCGTTATCTTCTAGATTATCTATAAGCTTTTGTAAAGATTCAGCTTTATCTGAATCTACACTTACATAATTATCTGGAATTCTATTAATAGAAGCTTCCAATGGTTCAACCTTAATTATCTCATCTAGTTTTTCTTTAAGAGTTGTAAAAGCTTCTGGCTCACACAGTACTTCGTATACTTCATCTTCATCAGATATATCTTCAGCTCCGTTATCCAAGGCTACTTCAAATAATTTATCATAATCTGTAATTTTAGATTTATCATATACAATAGAACCCTTCTTCTTAAACATATATCCTACAGACCCTTCGGTTCCAAGGTTTCCTCCAGCTCGGGAGAAAATATATCGGATTTCACTTACGGTTCTATTTAAATTATCTGTTAAACATTCTACAATCAGAGCTACTCCTCCAGGACCGTATCCTTCATATATTTTTTCTTGATAGTTAGCTTCATCGTTACTACCAGCTCCCTTTTTAATAGCTCTTTCAATATTATCTTTAGGAAGGTTTACAGATCTTGCTTTAACAAGAGCAAGTCTAAGTTTTGCATTACTATCGGGGTCAGGTCCACCGGCTTTAACAGCTACAATTATCTCTTTTGTAACCTTGGTAAACATTTTACCCCGGACTGCATCTTGAGCTCCTTTTCTGTGTTGGATGTTTTTCCATTTACTATGACCTGACATAATCTCTCCTTTTGAGATTTAACTCTAATAAAAATTAAAATAAGAGTACTATATTTATAAAAATACATACTCATAAAACATATATAATTTAATAAATAAGGTGATAAAATCAACTATTTATGTAAAAAAACTAGTGATTAAATAATGGGTTATTCAAGATAAAAAAGTTTAAAAATATTATAAAAATCTATCTGATTAAACACTTAGTAAGGAAGCTAAACTTTAGATAATTAACTATTATCTTAAAGCCTATTTCTATAAAGTTATGGTGATAGTTTTTTAAACAAAAATACCAAGGGGAGTAATTACTCTCCTTGGTATTTGAGAGTTAGGATATTTATCAAACTAGGAAGCTTTAGTATTAGTTGAGGCTACAGCTGAAGAAGAGTACAGAGTATTGATCTGAGAAAGACTAAGCTCCTGGCTACTTTGATAGATCTTTTTAGTTATTTTTTCTTTTTTGTTAAACCTATCTAGTCTTCTTCTTAGTAAAAACTCATTAATTAAAAGATGATCGTCTTTTAAAATACTTTTTACTTCTAGTACCAGATTTTTTCTCAAGTTTAGATTTTCTTTACTTATAAGATCAGCTAGATGCTGATCTCTTACCTTATCCTTACTAAATACAAGGATAGATTCTAGAATAGAGTAGTACATATCTTGGTTATCTAGTTGAGAGGTAAGAGCTAAAAGTGCTGATATCAGTGTAAAGAAAGAGTCTTTACTTGTGTGTTGAAGTTTATGATTTGAATCAAGTTCATATAGATGAGTAGAAAAACTCTTTAAAAATAAACAAAACGCAGATGGTTGTTTAAGTAGATAATGTTTCCAAACATCGTATACACCACGAATAGTTGTGGAATTACATCCAAGAATTGAAGGAAGGTTATCGTTAAGATACTGCATAGCTACACATTCAGAGTTTTTCTTAAATAGTAGTAGATAGATAACTTCCAGTGTAGAGTAACCAAATCTACACATTACTTTACTAAGATAGTATTTAACTTCTTTTTCTGCTTCCATTGAAGAGAAGAAATTAATTAAAGAGAGTCTTACCTTTAGATTTTGAGTGTTACTTATAGATAGAAGGTAAGTAGATATATATTCAAGAAGTGAGTTTATATTTCTAAATATAGAAGAAAATTCCAAAGAAGATTCTTTTATACTAAGTCCTAACTCACAGATACAAGATACAGCCACAGAGAATAGTTGGTTACTTTCTTCACTTATAGCTTCATCTTCATCTAGATCAAGTTGCATACCTACTGCTATATCTATAAATTTTTTAATATTGTTTTCAGCATTTCCGGTTTCTAGTAAGGTTTCTAAAAATGAGGTAATACCTTCTTCAGGGGCACTCATCCATGATATCCAAGAAAACAAGGTTTCAAGAAGAATTTCTTGTTGAAGTTCTGTAACATAACTTTCCAGAAATCTAGAACTGATATAAGTAATAATACTTTTAGAATCTTCTGTGGAGAAATTTTTTACAATTTTTTTAGCGGTTTTATAGTTGAGAAGAATTCCCATATCTACGAGTTCACGTGCTCTAGTAAGATCGGATACAGTATTCCACTTTATGAGTTTTTGATGTTCTTTACTCATGATCTAATCCTTGTTTATCTATAAATTAAAACCTTAGTACTTATAAACTAACTACCTTAACTTGCTTTCTTATCAAGTCTAACAAGCTCAGCTATCTTTCCAGCTATCTTAGAATCAAGATTTTCAAAAGATAGACCGTATCCTATAGGATAAGCTTTGTTAGAGTTATAACGAACTACTCTTGCTATAACGTTGAAAGATTTTTCAAGTCCTGCACATCTTACAGAAAGTTTTAATCTTTCTCCTACGAAGAATAACTTCTCTGAAGTTTCTACAAAAATACCTGTAGCAGAGATGTTAACTCCTTTACCTATAACAAGTTGACCGTTATTATGAACAATAACTTCTCCTTCTATACCAGTACGAGGAGCATTTATTCTTCTTTGCTCTCCCTTGTATTCAGAAGAATCTTGTTGACTAGTTTGATCAACACTTAGTCCTAGTTCAGAAAGACATGCTTCAATTGGTTGCCAATCTTTCCAACCTACTTTGAATAAAAAAGCATCCTGCTTGTTGATCATTCCAGTTTCTAGTAACTGTAACACTTGAGCGTGTTCAAAAGGGCCCAGTTGTTGTTGATTTTGGTATAAATACCATACTTGTTCTGACATAGTTTTTCTCCATAAAAATATTCAACTATAAAAGCTTACTGTCTATGTCGGTTGGTTTTTTAATATTTTTAGTAAAATTATAAAAAATATTTTAAAACCTTCTAAAATCAGTAAGTTATAATTTTAAAAAATAGATAAATTAATATTTTCTAATTTTTTTAAGAAAAAATCCGAATTAGAGCTTGCTAATAAAGTTAGTATAGTCTAACTATATTAGTCTTATATAATTATTAAAGGAAATTTTATGAGTGAACTAAAATTAACAGCAAGTCTTGAAGATTACCTCGAGGCTGTCTACGAGATAATAGAAGAGAAGCAGGGGGTCAGAGCTTCTGGAATATCTCAAAGACTAGGAGTAGCAAGATCCTCAGTTACAGAAGCTCTGAAGCTTCTAGCAGCTAAAGGATATATTAACTACGGTAGATATGATGTTATCTCTCTTACAGATCTAGGAGAAAAAAAAGCAAAAGCTATAAGTGAAAAACATAAAACACTGTATGGGTTTTTATCTAAGATCCTAGGAGTAGAAGATAAGGAAGCTAATCTTACAGCTTGTAAGATAGAACATGTTATCTCTGATGAAGTAAATGATAAACTTATTAATTTTATAAAACAGTATGAAAAAGAAAGATCAAAGAAGGTATCAAAATAAAATGCTACAGAATATATCTGATAATAAGTGAATTAAATCATCTGGTGGATTTTAAATTTATATTTGGTTGTTTTTAATGGATGGGGTAGAAAAATGGTAAAAGAAGAAACTGGTAAAAACAAGATTTTGACTTTGGATAAACTAAAAGTAAGGTATCAAGCAAGAATTTTATCTATAGATTGTGCTGATAAAAGTTTAAGAAAAAGAATCTTAGATATGGGACTTACTCCAGGTGTTAAATTAACACTGGTAAAAGTAGCCCCCATGGGAGATCCTATTGAAGTATGGGTAAGAGGGTATGAACTTTCTTTAAGAAGAGAAGATGCCTCTAGTATAAAAGTAGAAGAAATTGGAAAAGCTTCAAGATCTAAGGTAGAAGTAAAATCTTTTAACTCCTCTGAGCATACTAGTATCGGAGAATATAGTCCGGGTAAAACTCAAAAGAAGGTAAAAATACCTTCTACTACTAAATTTAAATTTGCTCTTGTAGGAAATCAAAATAGTGGAAAAACAACCCTGTTTAACCGTCTTACAGGTGCTAATCAACACGTAGGAAATTTCCCTGGAGTTACAGTAGAAAAAACAGAAGGAACCCTGATACAAGAACCTAAAGTTACTCTTGTTGATCTTCCTGGTATCTATTCACTTTCTCCCTACAGTAAAGAAGAGGTACTAACTGAAAAATTTATACTGGAAGAAAAACCAGATTGTATCATAAACATTGTTGATGCTACAAATATTGAAAGAAACCTTCTACTTACTACTCAACTTCTAGAACTTAAAATTCCTATGGTTATAGCACTTAATATGATGGATGAAGTGAGTAAAAACCATGGAAGTATAGATATAAATGGACTTCAAAATGCTCTGGGAGTACCGGTGGTACCGATCTCTGCATCTAAAAATCAAGGGATAGAAGAACTTGTAACTCATGCTTTGGTGGTAGCTAGTTATAAAGAAATGCCTATGATACAAGATTTTTGTGAAAATACCCCTGGAGTGGCTGGAAGTGTTCATAGATGTCTGCACTCTATCTGCCATTTAATTCAAGATAAAGCAGATGAAGAAAACCTACCGGTAAAGTTTCTAGCAACTAAACTAGCAGAAGGAGATCCTCTGATAGTATCTAAACTTGGATTTATAAAATCACAACTTGATACTTGTGAAAAGATTATAGCTCAGATGGAAGAAGAAACCGGAGTAGATAGAGAAGTAGCTATAACTAATATGAGGTTTTCTTTTATAGATAAGGTTTGTAGTAGTTGTGTTATAAAACCTTATGAAAATAGAGGTCATAGGTTTTCTTTAAAACTAGATAGGATACTTACTGGAAAGTATACAGCACTACTGTCTTTTTCTCTTATAATGCTTGCTATCTTTTATCTTACTTTTGGTTCTGTTGGAGCATACCTATCTGATCTATTAGAAGGGGGGATAGATTTTGTTACCAGCCAACTCGATTCCTTCCTGTCTTGGTACGGACTTAATCCTATTGTACACTCACTGATAATAGATGGGGTGTGTGCTGGGGTAGGATCAGTACTAAGTTTTCTACCTACAATAGTAGTACTGTTTTTATTTCTATCTGTCCTGGAAGATAGTGGTTATATGACTAGGGTAGCTTTTTTTATGGATAGTTTACTAAGAAAAATAGGACTATCAGGAAGAAGCTTTGTTCCTATGCTTATAGGATTTGGTTGTTCTGTTCCTGCTATTATGGCAACTCGTACTCTTCCTTCTGAAAAAGATAGAAAACTCACCATCTTTTTAACTCCGTTTATGAGTTGTTCGGCTAAACTTCCAATATACGCACTGTTTACAGCTTGTTTCTTTAGTAGTTATCAGGTGGTAGTAATATCTAGCATGTATCTTATAGGAATTCTTGTAGGGATAGTGTTTGCTTATATAGTTAAGCTGTTTTTTGCAAAGGGAGAAGCAGTTCCTTTTGTTTTGGAACTTCCTAACTATAGATTCCCTACAGCTACTAACGTATATAAACTTATCTGGACTAAATCTAAGGCCTTTATCACTAAAGCTTTTACCGTGATATTCTACGCTACTATTCTTATATGGTTCCTACAAAGTTTTGATATAAGATTAAACTTTGTAGAAGATTCATCTAAAAGTATTTTAGCCCTTATGGGATCTTGGATTGCTCCGGTGTTTTCTCCTATGGGGATGTCTGATTGGAGAATTTCAACAGCTTTTCTTACTGGGTTTATGGCAAAAGAAAGTGTAGTTTCAACGCTTAGTGTTCTTGCTGGAGGAGCTGATAGTATCCAAACGATGTTTAGCCCGCTAGCTGCTTTCTGTTTTATGGTGTTCTCCTTACTATATACTCCATGTGTTGCTGCAATTAGTGTAGTTAAAAAAGAATTAGGAACCAGGTTTATGTTCCTTGTAATCTTGGTTCAATGTCTTATAGCATGGCTTGTAAGTCTTGCGGTATTTAACATAGGAAGTCTTTTTATAAAATAAGGTAGATCTAAATTAAACTTAGTAGAAACAGTAAAAAAAAATCGGTACGAAATTAATTTCGTACCGATTTTTTTTTACTGTTTCTACTAAGTTTAATTTAGATCTACCTTATTTTATAAAAAGACTTCCTATGTTAAATACCGCAAGACTTACAAGCCATGCTATAAGACATTGAACCAAGATTACAAGGAACATAAACCTGGTTCCTAATTCTTTTTTAACTACACTAATTGCAGCAACACATGGAGTATATAGTAAGGAGAACACCATAAAACAGAAAGCAGCTAGCGGGCTAAACATCGTTTGGATACTATCAGCTCCTCCAGCAAGAACACTAAGCGTTGAAACTACACTTTCTTTTGCCATAAACCCAGTAAGAAAAGCTGTTGAAATTCTCCAATCAGACATCCCCATAGGAGAAAACACCGGAGCAATCCAAGATCCCATAAGGGCTAAAATACTTTTAGATGAATCTTCTACAAAGTTTAATCTTATATCAAAACTTTGTAGGAACCATATAAGAATAGTAGCGTAGAATATCACGGTAAAAGCTTTAGTGATAAAGGCCTTAGATTTAGTCCAGATAAGTTTATATACGTTAGTAGCTGTAGGGAATCTATAGTTAGGAAGTTCCAAAACAAAAGGAACTGCTTCTCCCTTTGCAAAAAACAGCTTAACTATATAAGCAAACACTATCCCTACAAGAATTCCTATAAGATACATGCTAGATATTACTACCACCTGATAACTACTAAAGAAACAAGCTGTAAACAGTGCGTATATTGGAAGTTTAGCCGAACAACTCATAAACGGAGTTAAAAAGATGGTGAGTTTTCTATCTTTTTCAGAAGGAAGAGTACGAGTTGCCATAATAGCAGGAACAGAACAACCAAATCCTATAAGCATAGGAACAAAGCTTCTTCCTGATAGTCCTATTTTTCTTAGTAAACTATCCATAAAAAAAGCTACCCTAGTCATATAACCACTATCTTCCAGGACAGATAGAAATAAAAACAGTACTACTATTGTAGGTAGAAAACTTAGTACTGATCCTACCCCAGCACACACCCCATCTATTATCAGTGAGTGTACAATAGGATTAAGTCCGTACCAAGACAGGAAGGAATCGAGTTGGCTGGTAACAAAATCTATCCCCCCTTCTAATAGATCAGATAGGTATGCTCCAACAGAACCAAAAGTAAGATAAAAGATAGCAAGCATTATAAGAGAAAAAGACAGTAGTGCTGTATACTTTCCAGTAAGTATCCTATCTAGTTTTAAAGAAAACCTATGACCTCTATTTTCATAAGGTTTTATAACACAACTACTACAAACCTTATCTATAAAAGAAAACCTCATATTAGTTATAGCTACTTCTCTATCTACTCCGGTTTCTTCTTCCATCTGAGCTATAATCTTTTCACAAGTATCAAGTTGTGATTTTATAAATCCAAGTTTAGATACTATCAGAGGATCTCCTTCTGCTAGTTTAGTTGCTAGAAACTTTACCGGTAGGTTTTCTTCATCTGCTTTATCTTGAATTAAATGGCAGATAGAGTGCAGACATCTATGAACACTTCCAGCCACTCCAGGGGTATTTTCACAAAAATCTTGTATCATAGGCATTTCTTTATAACTAGCTACCACCAAAGCATGAGTTACAAGTTCTTCTATCCCTTGATTTTTAGATGCAGAGATCGGTACCACCGGTACTCCCAGAGCATTTTGAAGTCCATTTATATCTATACTTCCATGGTTTTTACTCACTTCATCCATCATATTAAGTGCTATAACCATAGGAATTTTAAGTTCTAGAAGTTGAGTAGTAAGTAGAAGGTTTCTTTCAATATTTGTAGCATCAACAATGTTTATGATACAATCTGGTTTTTCTTCCAGTATAAATTTTTCAGTTAGTACCTCTTCTTTACTGTAGGGAGAAAGTGAATAGATACCAGGAAGATCAACAAGAGTAACTTTAGGTTCTTGTATCAGGGTTCCTTCTGTTTTTTCTACTGTAACTCCAGGGAAATTTCCTACGTGTTGATTAGCACCTGTAAGACGGTTAAACAGGGTTGTTTTTCCACTATTTTGATTTCCTACAAGAGCAAATTTAAATTTAGTAGTAGAAGGTATTTTTACCTTCTTTTGAGTTTTACCCGGACTATATTCTCCGATACTAGTATGCTCAGAGGAGTTAAAAGATTTTACTTCTACCTTAGATCTTGAAGCTTTTCCAATTTCTTCTACTTTTATACTAGAGGCATCTTCTCTTCTTAAAGAAAGTTCATACCCTCTTACCCATACTTCAATAGGATCTCCCATGGGGGCTACTTTTACCAGTGTTAATTTAACACCTGGAGTAAGTCCCATATCTAAGATTCTTTTTCTTAAACTTTTATCAGCACAATCTATAGATAAAATTCTTGCTTGATACCTTACTTTTAGTTTATCCAAAGTCAAAATCTTGTTTTTACCAGTTTCTTCTTTTACCATTTTTCTACCCCATCCATTAAAAACAACCAAATATAAATTTAAAATCCACCAGATGATTTAATTCACTTATTATCAGATATATTCTGTAGCATTTTATTTTGATACCTTCTTTGATCTTTCTTTTTCATACTGTTTTATAAAATTAATAAGTTTATCATTTACTTCATCAGAGATAACATGTTCTATCTTACAAGCTGTAAGATTAGCTTCCTTATCTTCTACTCCTAGGATCTTAGATAAAAACCCATACAGTGTTTTATGTTTTTCACTTATAGCTTTTGCTTTTTTTTCTCCTAGATCTGTAAGAGAGATAACATCATATCTACCGTAGTTAATATATCCTTTAGCTGCTAGAAGCTTCAGAGCTTCTGTAACTGAGGATCTTGCTACTCCTAGTCTTTGAGATATTCCAGAAGCTCTGACCCCCTGCTTCTCTTCTATTATCTCGTAGACAGCCTCGAGGTAATCTTCAAGACTTGCTGTTAATTTTAGTTCACTCATAAAATTTCCTTTAATAATTATATAAGACTAATATAGTTAGACTATACTAACTTTATTAGCAAGCTCTAATTCGGATTTTTTCTTAAAAAAATTAGAAAATATTAATTTATCTATTTTTTAAAATTATAACTTACTGATTTTAGAAGGTTTTAAAATATTTTTTATAATTTTACTAAAAATATTAAAAAACCAACCGACATAGACAGTAAGCTTTTATAGTTGAATATTTTTATGGAGAAAAACTATGTCAGAACAAGTATGGTATTTATACCAAAATCAACAACAACTGGGCCCTTTTGAACACGCTCAAGTGTTACAGTTACTAGAAACTGGAATGATCAACAAGCAGGATGCTTTTTTATTCAAAGTAGGTTGGAAAGATTGGCAACCAATTGAAGCATGTCTTTCTGAACTAGGACTAAGTGTTGATCAAACTAGTCAACAAGATTCTTCTGAATACAAGGGAGAGCAAAGAAGAATAAATGCTCCTCGTACTGGTATAGAAGGAGAAGTTATTGTTCATAATAACGGTCAACTTGTTATAGGTAAAGGAGTTAACATCTCTGCTACAGGTATTTTTGTAGAAACTTCAGAGAAGTTATTCTTCGTAGGAGAAAGATTAAAACTTTCTGTAAGATGTGCAGGACTTGAAAAATCTTTCAACGTTATAGCAAGAGTAGTTCGTTATAACTCTAACAAAGCTTATCCTATAGGATACGGTCTATCTTTTGAAAATCTTGATTCTAAGATAGCTGGAAAGATAGCTGAGCTTGTTAGACTTGATAAGAAAGCAAGTTAAGGTAGTTAGTTTATAAGTACTAAGGTTTTAATTTATAGATAAACAAGGATTAGATCATGAGTAAAGAACATCAAAAACTCATAAAGTGGAATACTGTATCCGATCTTACTAGAGCACGTGAACTCGTAGATATGGGAATTCTTCTCAACTATAAAACCGCTAAAAAAATTGTAAAAAATTTCTCCACAGAAGATTCTAAAAGTATTATTACTTATATCAGTTCTAGATTTCTGGAAAGTTATGTTACAGAACTTCAACAAGAAATTCTTCTTGAAACCTTGTTTTCTTGGATATCATGGATGAGTGCCCCTGAAGAAGGTATTACCTCATTTTTAGAAACCTTACTAGAAACCGGAAATGCTGAAAACAATATTAAAAAATTTATAGATATAGCAGTAGGTATGCAACTTGATCTAGATGAAGATGAAGCTATAAGTGAAGAAAGTAACCAACTATTCTCTGTGGCTGTATCTTGTATCTGTGAGTTAGGACTTAGTATAAAAGAATCTTCTTTGGAATTTTCTTCTATATTTAGAAATATAAACTCACTTCTTGAATATATATCTACTTACCTTCTATCTATAAGTAACACTCAAAATCTAAAGGTAAGACTCTCTTTAATTAATTTCTTCTCTTCAATGGAAGCAGAAAAAGAAGTTAAATACTATCTTAGTAAAGTAATGTGTAGATTTGGTTACTCTACACTGGAAGTTATCTATCTACTACTATTTAAGAAAAACTCTGAATGTGTAGCTATGCAGTATCTTAACGATAACCTTCCTTCAATTCTTGGATGTAATTCCACAACTATTCGTGGTGTATACGATGTTTGGAAACATTATCTACTTAAACAACCATCTGCGTTTTGTTTATTTTTAAAGAGTTTTTCTACTCATCTATATGAACTTGATTCAAATCATAAACTTCAACACACAAGTAAAGACTCTTTCTTTACACTGATATCAGCACTTTTAGCTCTTACCTCTCAACTAGATAACCAAGATATGTACTACTCTATTCTAGAATCTATCCTTGTATTTAGTAAGGATAAGGTAAGAGATCAGCATCTAGCTGATCTTATAAGTAAAGAAAATCTAAACTTGAGAAAAAATCTGGTACTAGAAGTAAAAAGTATTTTAAAAGACGATCATCTTTTAATTAATGAGTTTTTACTAAGAAGAAGACTAGATAGGTTTAACAAAAAAGAAAAAATAACTAAAAAGATCTATCAAAGTAGCCAGGAGCTTAGTCTTTCTCAGATCAATACTCTGTACTCTTCTTCAGCTGTAGCCTCAACTAATACTAAAGCTTCCTAGTTTGATAAATATCCTAACTCTCAAATACCAAGGAGAGTAATTACTCCCCTTGGTATTTTTGTTTAAAAAACTATCACCATAACTTTATAGAAATAGGCTTTAAGATAATAGTTAATTATCTAAAGTTTAGCTTCCTTACTAAGTGTTTAATCAGATAGATTTTTATAATATTTTTAAACTTTTTTATCTTGAATAACCCATTATTTAATCACTAGTTTTTTTACATAAATAGTTGATTTTATCACCTTATTTATTAAATTATATATGTTTTATGAGTATGTATTTTTATAAATATAGTACTCTTATTTTAATTTTTATTAGAGTTAAATCTCAAAAGGAGAGATTATGTCAGGTCATAGTAAATGGAAAAACATCCAACACAGAAAAGGAGCTCAAGATGCAGTCCGGGGTAAAATGTTTACCAAGGTTACAAAAGAGATAATTGTAGCTGTTAAAGCCGGTGGACCTGACCCCGATAGTAATGCAAAACTTAGACTTGCTCTTGTTAAAGCAAGATCTGTAAACCTTCCTAAAGATAATATTGAAAGAGCTATTAAAAAGGGAGCTGGTAGTAACGATGAAGCTAACTATCAAGAAAAAATATATGAAGGATACGGTCCTGGAGGAGTAGCTCTGATTGTAGAATGTTTAACAGATAATTTAAATAGAACCGTAAGTGAAATCCGATATATTTTCTCCCGAGCTGGAGGAAACCTTGGAACCGAAGGGTCTGTAGGATATATGTTTAAGAAGAAGGGTTCTATTGTATATGATAAATCTAAAATTACAGATTATGATAAATTATTTGAAGTAGCCTTGGATAACGGAGCTGAAGATATATCTGATGAAGATGAAGTATACGAAGTACTGTGTGAGCCAGAAGCTTTTACAACTCTTAAAGAAAAACTAGATGAGATAATTAAGGTTGAACCATTGGAAGCTTCTATTAATAGAATTCCAGATAATTATGTAAGTGTAGATTCAGATAAAGCTGAATCTTTACAAAAGCTTATAGATAATCTAGAAGATAACGATGATGTTCAAAACGTATTCCATAACGGAGATATCTAATCCTATCTAGTCTAGTCTAATCTAATTTGATTGAGTTTAATCATGTTAGTTGCTCTTAAATAAAAAGGGAGATCGTAGATCTCCCTTTTTTGTTTTGAACTTTTAACCAACGTGGAAATTATGTTCCTTGTCTTTTGAAGATATATACATCAGGTATACATCTGGTTACATCCACTTCTGTTTGTGTAGGACATGTAACTTGTTGCCTTTGTGTGGCTGTGCATATACAACCTTTAGGCCAACCGCACTCATAGTTTTTACCATCACATGGAAAAGTAGTACCGTAAGCATATACATTTGAATCGGTTGTTTCTTTATAACATTTTTCACCTATTCTTATAATATTTTTCTCATTTGCAGGTTTTGTTTTTGTCATGGTTATAGGACAAGCACTAATCTTAACTGTATTTGCATTTACATCGCTATACAACCCCGCATTACAATTATTACCAACACAAACTTTTGTTACAGCGAATTGTCCAACAATATCTTTAGAAGTTAAACCAGTATTAACGGCATCTTCTTTTTCCCCTTCTATTTTACCTTCGTATTGCCACCCCATATCTAGATAATATCTCGCATCTGTAACTAGAGGATGAACTTTATTACCTGAAATAGCAACTAATCTCTCACCTGAATATCCCTTATTATTTAAGAAAGAACTTTCAAAAAATTGGTCAACTTTTGATATCTTATTTTCACCTTGATATACCGCCTTAATGTTTACATTAATCTTAGCTCTAACCTTCTCTGTTGGACCAACCATACCATTAACTTGTGTATTTACATTTTCTTTTGTTTTATAATCCACGAATACCAAATTTACATCAACTGTATCTTCTTTATCTTCACTTGGTGCGGCCGTAAATGTTTGAGGCTTACTCTGATAACAAGGTTCTAAGTGACCTTCTACAGAACACCAAAACATCATCTCGATATTATACGTACATCCTTCTTCTACTTGTTCTTCTATACTTTCAGTTTGAGATACCTGGAGGGTGTCTTTAACCGAATTCTCTTTCAGAGGATGAGATGCACTCAAAGGTCTATTATGCGACTCACAACCAGTTTGAGCATCTTGTACTGGCCATATTGCCAGCGCTACATTTTTAGGCTTTTGTGGAAATTGGTCACCATCAATTTTAAATGCTATAGAAGACAATCCAGAACCACCAGCACTTTGAATACTTTTACAGGAAACACTAAAAAGAGTAAGTACTCCAATACCTAATAAAACACATAACTTACTTTTCATTAGAAAAAACCTCCACAATTTTCTATGAACACTAAAAAAACAGTTAATTCTTGTACAATCCAAATTCCTTTTAGATCTTCAAAAACCACCCTTTTTGAATAGTGAATACAGATAACGGAGTAAAATCTTATTTTATCTTGTATTTAACTGACATCATTGACAATAAATGACAAACAATAATATAATAAAAGGGTATTAAATTTAGACGGTGGTTTATTTGATAGATTTGAATCCTGTAGAACATATCTGGTAAAAATTTATAGTTCCTATAATGGTTTAATAATACTAATTTAGGAGCTAAAAAATGATTTACGGATATACTCGCATTTCAACTAATCAACAAAATACTGAAAACCAAAAGCATGAAATAGAATCGTTCACAAAGAAAAATAAAATAACCATAAATAAGTGGATTAATGAGATAATTTCCTCTCAAAAATCTCTAAAAGAACGCAAGCTTGGAAGACTCTTAAAGAAACTTAAAAAAGGGGATATTCTAATTACAACCGAGCTTTCTAGACTTGGTCGAAATTTATTCGAGGTTATGGGTATTTTAGAAATTTGTCTTGAGAAAGGTTGTCAAATCTGGACCTTAAAAGAAAACTATAAACTAGGTACAGATATTCAATCAAAAGTTCTTGCTTTTACGTTCTCGCTTGCAGCAGAAATTGAACGACAACTTATTTCTCAACGTACTAAGGAAGCATTGAGACGATTAAAAGACGAGGGCAAACACCTTGGCAGGCCTCACGGATTTAACTATAATAAACTTGATACAAAAAAAACAATAATTAAAGAATTACTTGATAAACAAGTTTCAAAAGCACAGATAGCAAGAACTCTTAACTGCTCATGGATTACATTACATAGATACATCAAAGACCACTATCAAAAATGATTCTTCTTCAAAAGTCTCATTTTTTTTATAAATAAATCTAGATTAATATATTAATACATTTCATCTGTAATTTTAATAATTATACGTAATAACAAATTCTTAAAAAACATCCCCACCCTAATTAAAAATAATTCTAATTCATAATCGAAAGGAATAAGTTTTTTTGCGACTACTTTCCTACTACTCTGTTTTTCCTGTTTCCAAACTAGAGGTAGAAGCTTTCATTTCTGGATGCCAACTGTATCTAATTTTTATAAGATCAACTTCCTTATCTACTTGACCTTCTTCAATAACAGATCCCAGTCCACCACGACGTTCTCCAGCGATATCTGTATCTTCGAAACTTACCTTAGTACTTCTTTGTCCTACTTTTACTTCTCTTGTGATATCTTTTTCCTTAACAGGTTTTTTCTTCTTAGCAGGAGCTGAAGCTGTGGCTTTTTTAGCTATAATAGTAGATTGATCTACAGGGTTTGAATCAGTACTAAAAGCATCAGTACAGATCATAGTAAACGTAGCAATAACACAGGTACAGAGTAAATATTTAAGTTTTTGTTGCATAATATACACCTCTACAACTGATATACATCCATATCGACAAAAAAAAGATAAACCTTTACTTTAAATTTTATCCTATTTTTTCAACTAAATACACCATCAATTTATAAACTCTGCCCTAAAATCAAACTAGCTAGATACTGCAGACATCCGATATAGGCCCGAGTTGGATAGATAATAATTCTAAAAACCCCACTTACAAGGAACAAAAGAAGAATAACAAAACCAAATCTAGACATAAATTCTTCATATTTTCTTCTAAAACTCATTGTAAAAAAAGCTCCCAGTACTGCCCCACCATCTAAAGGAAAGATAGGAATAAGGTTGAAAAAAGCAAGCACTGTACTAATCCACATAGTCTGGGTAATCAGAGTTACAAGTGGATAGAAAAAACTTCCAGGACCTATTACAGTAGATAAGAAAACCCCATACAGTACCAAGATAACAAAACATACAAATGACAGAACCAGGTTTGAAGCAGGACCAGCTGCTGCTACCAGAGCATGTCCCCATCTTCTACTTTTAAAATTTCTAGGATCTACAGGTACTGGTTTTGCCCAGCCGAATAGGAAAGGAAATCCAGACAGCATTGCAGCAAGTGGCATCAAAACTGTTCCAAAAAGATCCATATGAGCTATAGGATTTAAAGTAAGTCTACCCATCTGCTCTGCAGTTGTATCTCCCTGTCTTTTTGCAGCAAAAGCATGAGCTGCTTCATGTAAACAAAGAGCTAAAATTAAAGCTATAAAATCAGTTACAACCTGAGCTATATTTATATCTTTCATTATTATTAAACCTTATAAAAACATATTATTATCATACTTATTCAACATAAGAATAAAAAAAACTGGAAGCAGTTTCAACCATATTATATAATTATAAAAGTTCTAACTCCCAAAAATAAAGGATTATTATATGAACCATGAAGGTTTTATAAATTGTTGTAGATTATCTTTAGTAGCTCTCTTTTTTTGTCTTTTGTCTGTAGTTTCTTCTAATCTATATTCCTGTCCTGCTTTTATGCATAGAGCTGATCTTGGACAGATAAAAACTAAGATACACGCCAAGGATCTATCTTTATATTCATACCAGGAATCTACTAAAAAATGGCACCTTGAGACTCTAGATATAGAAAAAGCTGACAAATTATCTCAGATAGATATGAACTCCATTAATAACTTTGAAAAAGATAGTATCTTTGAAAAAAATACAAGACTCGTATTTGAATTTCCTCAATCAGTTACTGATAGATTTAACCCAGATCCTTCTTCCCCAAAAGATCTAAAAAATCTTCCTTGTTCCAATCCTTCTTTTATATACGAGATCTACTCTCCTAGATATCATTCATACCTATACCTTACTGACTGTAAGGAAAACTCTTCTTCTTCTAAACCTATTGTATTAAATGATATCAGTCAGGATCTAATATACTCCTCTTTTTTTAAATTCTTCCACTATCCTAAAAACCACGTAGCATTTAAAAATATAGAGGTTATATCTAAAGATAAAACAAAATTTATATCAGCTGCTGACAATGCTACACTAGCTGTATATCTTGATATAAAATACTTCCTATCCATAGAATTAGGTGCATCAAACTTGTTTTCTCAGATACGTTCTTGGTTTACAACCCCCCAACAAAAAATAGCTGATGTATCCTTCTTTTGGAAACTTTTATTTATGGATATAGATATAAATATGAGAGCTACTACCTCATTTTATAAAGAGTCTGTATTTATTCCTTTTCAGATGAATGTTCCTGCAGAATCTAGAGATTACCTTAATAAAAACAGTGGATCACTATATTCTTGGAATGTTAACGACATTATATCCTACGATATGTCAGGAGAGACCCTTCCTATTTTTAATTTATCTGATGTAAAAAAAGCTGCCTCTTCTAAATTAGCTCAAAAATTCTGTCATGGAAAACTCTGTAAATTTAGTCTAAACGGAAGAGGTCCTGATTTTAATTTTACAGCATATTTTGCTATGGAAAAAAAGATGGTAGATCTTGGATTTTTCCCATTTTTAGTTACTGATGAGGCTAAAGCAAGACATGATCTGGGGTGGGATAGTAAGATTAACCCAGCTCTTAAAAATAGAATCGGTATCTATATGAACGTATCTGGACTTAGAACTGGAGATTACTACTGGGATTTTTGGATAGATGTTGATAAAGACAGAACTAATCTACCGGCAGTATGTCCTACTCCTATAAAAGTATCCCCTATTTTTATATCTGGATAATCTATAGAATAATTTATCCCTTAAAAACTCGTGCTGAATAATCTAATTTATGATACATATTCTAAAGTAAGTAGTGTTGTGGAATAAATTTCCACTACCCATGTTTAATAACTAAAAAACACCAGGAATAATTATTCCGTTTTATATTATGAAAAAACTACTATCTACTATTTTTATACTGTTATTATTTTCTCTACTAACTGATCATTCGTATCTTTTATCAGAAGAGGCCTCAAAAACTCAGCTTAAAACTCAATCTCAACTCCAATCAGTATCTCAAGTCCAACCTCAACCAAAATCCTCTTCTACTCTCACTCTTGCTTCAGATTCTTACACTGGAAATTACTGGCGTATTCATCCGTTGTTTACCGATACTGAAGAGGATATAGTTTTAAAAAACTTAATTTTTACTCCTCTAATAGATATCTCTCCTTCCTGGTCATACAGGTGTAGAATGTGTGAATCTTTTCCTACCTATACTATAAAAAAAGAATCTTCAAAAACTAAAACTATAACTCACTGGAAACTAAAAGATTGGTATTGGGCTGATGGATCTAAAGTTACAAGTTCAGATATAAAACTATCCTGGCAGATACTTAAAACAAATTATAGTCAAACTAAAATCTATCATCCTCTAGAATATATTGAATCCATAAATATTAAGGATGATAAAACTTTTGATATTATATTCCTAGGTCCACATCCTGATTTTTATAAAATAGAAGGATTTTATATAGTTTCGTCCCGTATTGAAAAGCCTATTTGGGAAGAGTCTTTAAAAAAAATATCTACGTATAAAAAGAACTCCTCATACTATAATACTTATAATGATAAAGCATTGTATAACGGAGCTTTTTACTTTAAAGATCAACATACCTTAGTATCAAATATTCATCTAGAATCTCTTTTAAAAAATGAGTTTTTCACCCAGTATAAAAAAATATCCCTGTTTAATATAAAACCCGAAGAACTCTCCTACGCCTCACTTAAAGGATCTTTTGATATTTTCTATCATCTAAATCCTTATCTTATATATCCTGGCTCTCTTCCTGTATCTGGATATAGGTTTATAAAAAATACTACCCCAATATATGAAAATATAGCTTTCAACATGCAAAACTCTATGTTTACTTCTCCTCTTATGAGAGAAGCTCTAAGCTTAGCTATAGATAAAACAAAAATTGCTTCAAAGTTAGGACTAGCGGTAGCTACAAGTTTTGTTAACCCACGGGATCCTAGTTTTTACCCTTTTAATAAAAAATATAACCTAGATCCCAAAAGAGCCTCCTCACTTCTAGAAGAGCTTGGTTACGTGGTAGATCCTTCTTCGTCATACCGGGTTAAAAAAGATACCCAAGATCCTCTTGAAATCAGTATTCATTATTTAAATAACGAATTTAGAAGAACGGTAGTATCTTCATTAAAGGAAGATCTTAAAAAAGTAGGAATTAAATTAAATCCTATACCTTTGACCCTAAAGGAGTATAAAAAAGTTATTCAAAAATCTTCTTTCCAAGATCTACTACTTCTTTCCTGGGAACTACCAATAGATTTTCCACCTCGAGGGATACTCTATTCTAAAGAGATTCCTACTTTCGATTCAGGTTACAGTGGACAAAACATCTTCGGACTTAGATCCCGTGAAATAGATTCACTTATTGATTCATATCTTAAGGAAGAAGATCAAACGAAAAAGCATTTGATCTACGCTAGAATCGTAAACCTTGTAAGTGGTGTAAATTGTTCTATACCGTTATTTTTTATGGATAGGGTACTGTATCTAAAAAACGGTATAAAGCTTGATTCATTCTATCCTAGTTTTTGGAACTAGTTAACTACTCTAATTTTTAGGTTTTAGAACAATTTTTGAAATCTCTGTATGTGACAGAAGTCTCATTGCAGGTCCCCATTGAGCTGTTCCTTCAGAGACATATACATTTTTATCTTCATCTACATTATAAAGTCCACCAATATATCCATGGTTACTGTATTTAATGATAAGATGCAGTGGGAAAAGTTGTCCACCATGAGTATGACCTGAAATTACAAGATTTATATCGTTTTCTCCAATCTGGGCTGGAGTATGAGACAGAAGGATTTTATAGTCATCTGGCAAGGCTCCTGCCATAGCTGTATCTACATCTGGAATAAGATCTGGGGTTGCTTTAGATAGATGTTTACGTACATGTCTTTTAAAGTTTGTAATATCACAAATCCCTCCAAAATATACCCCAGCTACATGATCTCCTTCATTTATAAATACTCTAGCTCCATAACTTTTTATAGCTTCAACTATATCTCCATTTCTATCATAAAGATACTCATGATTTCCCATTACAAAATACATTCCATATTTTGATTTAAGATTTTTTAACTCAAAACTTGCCCCTGATTTTTTCTCTACCATATCTATATAATCATCTATTATATCTCCATCTAAAATTACAATATCAGGATTTAATGCATTAGCTTTTTGAACAATCTTTGCAAGTCTTTCTTTTGAACTATGTCTAGTGATATGAAGATCTGCAAGAACCACGAGGGTTAACTCTTCTTTTATTTTAGAAGAGCTTATAGTCACCTCTTCTACTTCAGGAATTTTTATCCCTTGATATAAAGCTGAAACGTTTATACAAAGGGTAACAACTATAAACACTCTTCTCAAACGACGACGTTGTCTACCGTTAAAACGTAGCTTAAAAACCACAAGAAAAAACAACTGGATTATATCAAAAGTAGCTGTAATAATAGCAAGAAAAAAGCATCCTATGTAACAAAAATAAAGTCCTGCGGAATATATAGAGAAACCATTAATACCAAATAAATACCCAGAGCTCATCCAATCATAGAAGGTTTCAACTCCAGGAACTGCCCCTTCAAAATACGCTGAAAGCAGAGGCGGAACTCCTGCTACTACGAGTAAAAACAAAGTGATAAGAGTTTTTGTAAGTTTTGATCCTTTAGAGTAGAGAACATAATGAAAAAACAGATAACAGTTAACAGAACAACCAAGCATATACATAAAAAATAACATTTTCATTCGCACACCTCTTCTCTAGCACACTACAATCAGATCCAAGTTCTTAGCTTATCTACCTACCTCTACCTTAAACCTCAACTCTTCCTTCAAATACTTTGGTAGCAGTTCCAGACATATATACATGATTATCTTCTTTACTCCATAAAACCTCTAGATCTCCTCCTGTAAGATGAACCTTTACCGAAGAATCTCTATCAGTAAAACCGTTAAGAGCTGAAGCTACAGTTACTGCACAAGCTCCAGTTCCACAAGCCAAAGTTTCTCCAGCTCCTCGTTCCCAAACTCTCATAGATACGTTAGATTTATCAATTACTCTTACAAACTCTACATTAGTTTTTCTTGGAAAAAGAGAAGTAAAGTTTTCTATTTTTCTTCCCATGGTTTCAATATCTAAGGTTTTAACATCTTGATCTACATAAATTACGGTATGAGGATTTCCCATAGATACACAACTAATTCTATAGGAAGTTCCTTCAATATTTACAAGCTCTCCTACAACCTGAGGTTTATCAATATTTACTGGAATTTTTATCCCCTCTAGTATTGGTTCTCCCATATCTACTCTGATAGTAGACAAACGTCCATTCTCCAAATTTAACTTAATTTTTTTTATCCCTGCTAGAGTTTCTATATCCAAGGAGAGCTTATCTTCTTTTTTAATGAGGTTATTTTCATAAACGTATGAGGCAACACATCTAATAGCATTACCACACATCTCAGCTTGAGATCCATCGCTGTTATACATACTCATTGTAAAATCAGCCCGACTACTTGGTTCAATCAGAACCAACCCGTCTGAACCTATTCCAAAATGTCTATCAGATAATTTCTTAGCAAGTACTGAAGGATTCTGAAGTTTTTGATCCAGACAGTTAACATAAATATAATCATTTCCTATTCCATGCATTTTAGTAAAATTAAGTATCATACTCACTCTTTCTATTTGAATTAAAAATCTAACCAGAAGTACTATAGATACAATCAAAATCGCTGTGAATCAAATAGTTTATAGTAGAGTAATTTTACCTAATATTTGCCTATAAAACAACCATTTATAAATTAGATTCTAACTCGTTTTAGAAGTGGGTTTCAAAAATAAAACATCGTTCTCTAAAAGAGACCCTTTATAATAATCCCCCTCCAAAGAGCTGTAGTGATAGTTTTTTCTTTACTTTCTCCTGTAATCGTTACGATAAGCCTTGTTATCTATATATTTTTTAATAAAGTATAGTATATTCCATAATTTAACTTACATTTTTTAAATATAACATTTTTTTGTTATATTTAAAAAATTTTTGTTACATTTCACCTACAGCACAACTAGATGATATTCCTAGTATAAGAATAACTACTTATTTTTAACTATTTTACTCTATCATACCAGAAGATTTTCTTAGACCCCCCAAAGTACTATCAGAAAAGATTTAAAAGATATACCTCAACCCAAAACTACATATCATCCTCTTCATCCACTCTGTAGCCCGATTCCCCTTTTGGTATAGTATCTTGGTTATCATAAGATTTAAGTACAGGAAGTATCAACTTCTCAACCATTCTTCGATTAATTTTATCCCTGCCATCTACAAGTACCCTTTTAGAAAAAACTTCTAACATCTTAATCTTATCTTTTTCTTGGTACGATTTTAAAAGATAGTTAATAAAATAAGCTCTACTAAAACTATCAAGTTTAAAAAACTCCTCATATATTTCATTTACAATTTCCCAAGGATTACCCCCAGTTTTCATCTGCCATATATCTATAGCTAAAATTAAAGACAATAGATCCTGATTAATTTCTTTAGGAAGTTTTAATTTCTCAACAATTTCATCTACTACGTCTAATAACCCTATTGCAACTTTCACATCAGAAAAACTATCCAATTGAAGATCACGAGCTTCTTCTAAAATTCTATCGTTTAATGGTTTAATATTTCTATCATACTCACCATTAAAACTTGTAATAAAATAAATTCTAGGATCTACCAGAGAAGCTTCTTCCGGCATTAAAAACTCTTCAAGAATTTTCTTTCCTAACACTACCTCTAAAAACTCAACATACTCTGAGATATTCATTTTATCTACCATCGCTCCTACACCAGAACGAATATACGGAATAAGATATTTTTTTATAATACCTAATGGTAGAAGATCAGTTTGTTGATAAATATACACAGATTCAAAATCTGGAATAATTTTTGAAAGCCCTGGATATTTTAAGTAGATATCTTTAACTAATTCTAAAAAAATATTGTCAGTATATTCTATAACATGAGTCCAAACAGCCACTAGAGAAAACCTTCCTCCATATATACTTGATTCTCCTTTATGACCTCCAATACTAGTTGTAACAACTGGTTGTCTAGTATTGATACCCTCTTTTCTGTTACTGCGCTTCTTACTAGGTTTTATCTTATCTTTCTTTGTAAAATGGGTAGTTCCTTTTAGTTCAGATAACTGTGCATATACCGAAGAAAACCTTTCCCATAAATATTTTATATCCCATGCATAAGTATCCTTTGCTCTATTATCTACTTCCTGTCTAACCCAAGCTATCTTCCCCAAAGCTTCCATTGGTATAGAAGGTAGTCTAAGTGAAATAGGAATTAATTGATAATTCAAAAGACTAAGCATTTTATAGATCACATGTATTTCCTCTTTAGTTAAAGAGTTGCGATTATCGCTAAAATACTTCATAAGTATTTGTCTATCTTCATGAACCCTTTTGATACCCTCTTTAAACATCCTCGTATACCCACGAAGATCCGTTACTTGTTGAAGACTAGTTTGAAAAGAAGGTTCTGTAGTATTAAATATTTTAAATTTAAATAGATACTCACATTCCTTTGAAAAATTTGCTGCGTATAAATATCCCGTACACAAAAACAACACCGGCATTAATAATACCGTCTGAAGTTTTACTCTAATCATTATCCGCTCCTACACTGCTTGTAAGTATTTCATTACCCCAATTATAAACACTATAGAAGCCTAAAATAAAACTAATAAATAAAAAAAATATCAGAAGGAATCATTGCCTATAAATTAGGTGATTATTAGAAAGATTTAAAAAATCTAGATTGAGTGGAAGTTAGGCAATTTAAATTTATCCACATATTTTTTTTTAGTTAGCTCCCATCTCTAAAGCTTCTCCCAGAGCTTCTCCCACAGTAGGATGAGGGCGTATACACCAACTTAAAGACTCTAGATTCATACCTGAAGATATAGATACAGAAGCATCTGAAATCATCTCTGTAGCACCAGTTCCTAGAATATGAATCCCTAGTACCTGATGAGTTTCTGGGGTATAGATAATTTTAATATACCCATCTCTTTCCCCTTCTATAGTGGATTTAATACAGGAGGAAAGAGGATACTTCACTGTTTTATACAAAACTTCTTTTTTCTTCAAAGATTCTTCAGTTTCTCCCACACTCGCAAGTTCCGGAGAAGTATATACACAAGAAGGTACATGGGTATAATTAATCTTCGAAGGTTTTTTACCAAGGATATGATCCAATACAAAACGAGCCTCCATACTTGCTACATGTGCTAAAGATACGGTGTTTATCACATCCCCTATAGCATAGATATTTTCTTTACTCGTTTGATAATTAGAATCTACCTTAATAAAACCTCTTTCATCTACCTCAATCCCTACAGAACTATCCCAGATATCCCTGCTATTAGGAGCTCTTCCTACACTTATAAGAACCCTGTCTACCTCAATACTTTTATCCGAGTAGGTAACAATAACCGGGGAACTATCCACTTCGTTTTTATATCTTAGGGAATTAACCTTCACTCCTAGTTCAAACTTTATTTTCTTTCTTGTAAGAAGTTTAGCTAGATCCCGAGAAAGTTCTTCATCCTCCAGAGGAAGTATTCTACTCATTTGTTCCAGTACCGTAACCCTGGTTCCAAGAGTTGCAAAAATAGAAGCAAACTCTATCCCTATAACTCCTCCTCCAATTATTGCAAGAGAACTAGGAATTTTACCGATATCAAGAATAGATGTAGAATTTAAAATTCCTTTATGATCTACACCAAGAATATCTTTATTTTTAGATCCTGTAGCTATTACAATATTAGAAGTAGTTAGAATCTTTTTTTCTTTGGTTTCTATACTAAAAACCTCTACTTCATGAGCTGAGATGATTTTTGCTCTTGCTGGGGTGAAAAGAACTACCCCGGAATTTTCCAGAGATTTTGCTACCGCTTTTCTTTGAGAACTTACTATCTGATTTTTTCTTGAAAGAATCTCACTCCAATTTATACTTGGTTTATCAACTCCTACTCCAAACCTAGAGGCTTTTTGAATCTTCTCATATAATTTTACAGAACTTACAAATGTTTTTGTGGGAATGCACCCTTCATTCAAACAGGTTCCTCCAATATATTTCTCCTCTACCAAAGCTACCTTTAATCCAACTTTCGCTCCTCTTAAAGCTAAGGTCTGCCCCCCAGGACCTCCACCAATTACCACCACATCATATTTAACAGTTTCTGACATGAGCGTTTCCTTTCTTACATCGAAATTAAAGTTGATTTAAACCAAGGAAAAAGTCTTCATAGATTTTACTGTCTCCAGCAAGTTCTGGATGATAAGTTGCTCCTAAAATATTTACCTTACAAACCATAATAGGTTCTTTATTTAAAGTATCTACTACCCTACATTTAGTTTCATCAACCCATTCAATCCTAGGAGCTCTAATAAAAGTAGCAGCTCTTCCTTTATCTGTTAGGGCTTCAAAAGATTGAAGCTGAGAGCCATACCCGTTTCTTTTTACTCTGATATCTAACACAGAAAAACTCTCTTGCGAAGGACTAACTACCTTGGTTGCAAGTAGTATAAGCCCTGCACAAGTTCCAAAGATTTTTTTAGAACCATCTTTTATAAAAGAGACAATCTCTTCTTTCATTCCAGAATAACTAAGAAGTTTTAACTGAGTAGAACTTTCTCCTCCAGGAAGAATAAGACCGTCTAGATCCTCTAGATCCCTACTAGTCCTTACTTCACTAGATTCAATTCCTACAAGATCAAGCATTCTGATATGAGCAGCATATCCACCTTGAAAAGCAAGAACTCCAACTTTCATCTGACTAGTTTCCTCGTTCTGCTAGTTTTTCTTCTATTTGATTCATTTCAAGTCCTCGCATTGCTTCTCCTAAACCAGAGCTAATTTCAGCAAGTTTTTTATAATCGTTCCAATAAGTAACAGCTTTTACTATAGCTGCTGCACGTTTTACTGGATTATCAGACATAAATATTCCACTTCCTACAAATACGGATTCAGCTCCTAGATGCATACACAGCGAGGCATCAGCAGGGGTTGCGACTCCTCCGGCAGCAAAATTAGGAACAGGAAGTTTTCCAGTTTTATGAACTTCTTTTACTAAATTATATGGAGCACCCAATTCTTTTGCTACTCGCATCAGTTCTCCATCATCTAGACCTTGAACCATGGCCATTTGTTTTTTCATAGCTCTTAAATGTCTTACAGCTTCTACAATGTTACCAGTTCCTGCCTCTCCCTTGGTTCTAATCATAGCAGCTCCTTCTCCAATTCTTCTCAGAGCTTCTCCAAGGTTTCTACATCCACAAACAAAAGGAACATCAAACTGATTTTTATCTATATGGTTTTCATCATCTGCAGGAGTCAAAACTTCACTTTCATCTACAAAATCTACTTCCAAAGCCTCAAGGATTCTTGCTTCTACAATATGACCAATTCTACATTTAGCCATAACAGGAATTGATACTGCTTTTTTAATATCTAGAATCATTTGAGGATCAGAAGCTCTAGCTACTCCTCCTTCTTTTCTAATA
>CACXFL010000104.1 GCA_902766925.1 uncultured bacterium
ATAAAAAAAAGAGAACCTATATTTAAGATTCTCTTTGTTATTAACGTTTACCTTATATTTGGGATTTACTTAACAGCACAATTCAAATGACTTCGTCTTCAGAATTATTTGTGTTATTGAGCTCCACAAGCTGATCCTGAAGCTGTTAGTCTGTTTACATTGATTGCACTTCCTACATGAACACCTATACCAGAGGTATTAGCATCATCAATGTAAGAACCAATATTTACGTTTACACTGTTATCAGCAACTCTTGCATGACATGCTAGATTCATATTCAAAGTAGTAAGTACGTTTACATTTGTTTGAATGCAGTAATAACCATTATCATTTCTTAGGTTATATGTAGTTTCTCCTAGAACGTTTACTCCAGCTATGATCAAAGTTAAAACAGGATCTTTGGTTGTTACAGTATCGTTCACAGCGTTACCAATCCCGCCAACTGAAACTGAAGCTGATATTTTTTTCACATATTTAATATCTGTACCGAATGGATGATATCCCCATTTTAAAAGACATCTTTTAATTGAAAGTTGTTCATCTGGACTAAGATCATCTGGTAGTTTTACATCTACATCAGGATCCATTAAATCCCCAGATCCCATATCTATGTAGTTTTTACCATCGTAATCACCCTTACCTTTTTTCCCATAATCGTCTATTCCTCTATTTGTTCCTTCATCAGGGTCTACGCTATTAGGATCTACACCGTCTCCAGTGTGTTTACCAGATCCGTCTACTCTAGCATCAGCACCTTCTGATTGTTCTTCTTCTATAACAAATCCACTATCTCCACAGGAGAAAATGAATAGTGCTAAAAAAATACTTGTAAGCGTTAATAGTTTAAGTTTCATATCAATCCCTCTCATAGTTGTTAAATCACTGGGCTTTTGCCGGTAATTTATCTAACTGACAAGGAGGAGTTCGGAGTTTAATCAGAAAACTTTAAGATATTTATAAAAAAAATATTTATATTCAGTAATTTCAATAAGTTATAATCTAAATTATTGTTTTTAAAAATAAGATAAAAAATATAAAAATTTTTTTAGATATCAAAATATTGTAATTTACACCCATTTTATTCTATAGTTTTAGGACGTTACTAGTTTAAAAAAAAGAGGCTATACTGGTATACTCTTTATTTATTCTATATTTTAATACCTTATAATAGTTTATACCTTTTGAAGGAGAGCAAAGATGGCTGATAGACTGGCTTCTACATACGATCCTAAAGAATACGAATCCAAATGGTGGAAATTCTGGACTGATAATAAGTTTTTTAATTCTACCCCTGACAAATCTAAAAAACCTTATACCATTTTGATGCCTCCTCCTAATATAACCAGTCAACTTCATATGGGACATGGAACCTGTTACACCTTCCAAGATCTTCTTATTAGATGGAAGAGGATGTGTGGATACAATGCGTGTTGGCTTCCTGGAACAGATCATGCTGGAATTGCAACTCAAATGATGGTTGAAAAAGATCTATATAATAGAGAAAAGAAAACAAGACAGGATCTCGGAAGAGAAGAATTTTTAAAACTTCTTTGGAACTGGCGTAATAAATTCGGTGGAATGATCATCAAACAATTTGAAAAGATAGGGTTCTCTGCAGATTATTCTAAACTTTCGTTCACTATGGATGAGTCTTTGTCTCGTGCTGTTAGATACGTATTTGTAACCTTATTTAATGAAGGTCTTATCTATAGAGGAGAACGTCTTGTAAACTGGGATCCAGTTCTGAAAACTGCTATTTCCGATGATGAGATAAAAAACGAACCACAATCCGGAAAACTTTGGTACATTAGATACCCAGTTAAAGGGGAAGATAGATATGTAGTTGTTGCTACTACCAGACCTGAAACAATCCTAGGAGATACTGCCGTTGCTGTTTCTCCTGATGATGATAGATACCGTGATCTAGTAGGAAAAACTCTGGTAGTACCTCTTATGGGAAGAGAAATAAAACTTATAACCGATAGCTACGTAGAAAAAGAATTTGGTACCGGTGCTGTAAAAATTACTCCAGCTCATGATTTTAACGATTTTGAAGTAGGAAAAAGAAATAACCTAGAATTCATTAATATATTTAATGATGATGCAACCCTAAATGAAAATACTCCTGAAGATTTAAGGGGACTTGATCGTTTTGTTGCTAGAAAGAAAATTCTAGAAAAACTTAAAGAGTTAAATCTTTTAGAAAAAGAAGAAAACTATAAAAACACCGTTCCTATCTCAGATAGATCTAAAGCAATAGTAGAGCCAAAACTTTCTAAACAATGGTTTGTTAAAATGAAAGACCTTGCTCGTCCTGCAATAGATGCTTATAAGAACGGTAAAATTCATTTTTACCCAGCTTCTTTTTCTAAGACCTATCTATACTGGTTAGAAAACATCAAAGACTGGTGTATCTCCCGACAACTTTGGTGGGGACACAGAATTCCTATCTGGTACTGCAAGGATTGTGGAGAAGTAACAACTGGATTCTCCGATCCTACTAGTTGTTGCAAATGCGGTAGCTCTAACATCTATCAGGATGAAGATGTACTTGATACTTGGTTTTCTAGTTGGTTGTGGCCTCTTTCTCCATTTGGATGGCCTAGTGAATCCAGTAAAGAAGCCATAGATTATTATTATCCTACGGATGTACTTTTAACTGCTCCAGAAATTCTATTCCTATGGGTATCTCGTATGATAATGCTTGGACTTAAGTTCAAGGGAGAAGTTCCATTCAGGGATATGTATTTTTCTGCTACGGTTTGTGATAAACAGGGTAGAAAGTTTTCTAAAACTCTTGGAAATGGTATAGATCCTCTAAAAGTTATAGATCGTCACGGTGCAGATGCAGTTAGATTTACAGGTATTAGTTTAGCTCCACTAGGGGCTAGGATCAAAATGGATGAATCTGATTTTGATCTTGGAGCTAAGTTTATAAATAAACTCTGGAACGCTTCCCGTTTTATTCTTCATTACGTTTCAGATGATTTTGTACCTGAATCTATAACCAAGATAGAACAAAGACTGGATCTATCATCTAAATGGTTAATTGAAGAGTTTAGACAAACTTCAGCTCGTATTAACGAGTTTTTGTCCTCTTATAGATTAAACGATGCAGTAGCTCAGATTTATCATTTTATCTGGGGATCACTATGTGATTGGAGTATAGAGTGTAGTAAAAAAATACTTAATGGTTCTGACATTCAGAAGAAAAACGACTCTTTATCTGTTTTAATCTATGTACTAGATGGTGCCCTGAGACTGGCAAGTCCTGCTATTCCATTTGTTACAGAAGAGATCTGGCAAAAACTTCCAGCTCATCCAGATTGGGGTAAAAGAGAATCATCCCTTGTTATATCATCATATCCTACAGGGAATGAGTTTGCCTCTTTAGATTTTGCGGATGCACATACAAGATGGCAAGAAGTGATGAATCTTATCAGTCTTGTTAGATCTGCTCGTCAACAACTTGAAATTTCTCCAAAAGAAAATTTAAGTCTAAGTATCAAAGCAAAATCCAAGGATCTTGCTATTACTTTCGAAACAGAGAAAGCAAGTATTTCCCAATTATGTAATGTAACAATAGACAAGATAGATACCGTAGATATTCCTAGACCTCAAAAATCTATAGTTCAGGTTAGTAAGAGTTTTGAGTGTTTTATCATCTGTCCTAATTTAGACTTTGATAAAGAAAAACAAAGAATCCAAAATGAAATAAAAAGAATTACTCCAATTTTGAAAGGAATTGAAGCAAAACTTTCTAACCCTAATTTTGCCTCAAGAGCTCCACGGGAAGTAGTAGAACAAACCGAGGCTCAGCGAGATAATCTATCCACTCAACTTAAAGTTTTAAATGACAACCTTAAATCTTTTATATAATAAGTTGTTTGAGATTATAATAATTTTGATATTAATAAAGCCAAGCACAGTCGTGTTTGGCTATATTAATATTCAAAACTCACAGTTAATTCAAAAAGGAGGGTGGCTACTGGGACTCGAACCCAGGTGTGCTGGAATCACAATCCAGTGCGGTAACCGCTTCGCCATAGCCACCATAAAGACAAGAATTACAAAGTCCTGTCCCAGTCAAAAGTTCTAACAAAAAGAACAGGATTATGCAAGTAGGTATATAAATTTTCTATTTACTACGAAGGAACAGAAAACTTTAAAGAACATTTTTTCACCTTCTGAACTTCAAATATCTGACGTGTAACATCTATTCCAAGTAAATTTGCTCTTTTTGATTCAAATACCATAAACTTAAGTCTAGCTAAAAAATCAGGACTTAAATTTGGATAACTTCCTAGATCCCAGATAAGAGTACTTATCATAGCTTTTTCTTCTTCAGTTATTTGATGATCAAAATCTAAATTCAGGTATGCTTCAATCAATTTATACACAATTTTTTCTGAACCTTTATTTCTACCAACTAATAACCTATTGATAAGCTTCTCTTTTTCTTCGATATCAATCTTTGCAAATACAACCTTTGATATAAAATCATCTTCTACTACCAAAGATTTCATTGTTTCTAGTTCATCTGTCCTGAAAAAATCTAACAGAAACAAAAGAATAGCAAAACCAGAATGAATACTTTTTACATCCTGATTTTTTAAATACCTGTTATAAAGGAGGGAATATATATGATCAATTTTAAACTGTTTTTCTCTTAGAAAACCGTAAAACACTAACTTTTCATGTTCCATAGATATAAAAGCGGCTTGTATATAATCCAGTAAACTTGGTCTAAATTTCCCGTTCAAACTATGAGGAAACAAGGATCCTCCTTCATATCTTTTTTGTAGAATATCTACCAGTTTTCCAAAATCAAAGGAGATTGATTTAATCTGTAAAAGTTTTTCTTCAAGATCATACTCATCTGAAAACACCAGGTTATCTACAAGATTTTCACATTCAAGTGATACACTACTTATTTGTTCAAAACTATAGTCTGTATAATTATAATTTAAATTTATATTCACAGTTCTAAGTACATAATTATCATTATCTCGAGGAATACTAATCCTATCTTCCTCTTTACTAGCCTGTAAAAACAGTTCTATAAACTCCTTAGAAACCATCACAGATACCCTACCTTGTTGTGGACCTTTAACATGGGATATAATTCCACTAACAGATGAGAGAATAAACCTATCTATCTTAACTTTATCTTCTTGTTTTACATTAGTCTTCCTTATAGGAACAACTATACTACCGATACCACTATCTTCTATAATAAATACATATCCTTCAATCTGAGAAGATGAGTTAGACTTTACTCTAAAAATTCTAAAATAATTTAGACTAGTTATATCCTTGTCAGTTAAAGATGTGATATTGTTCTGTTTGCTATCTAGTGTTTCAAAGGATTGTAAGTTGTCAACAAAAGCAGACAGTAACAGTATTCTTTGAAAACCAGAATCTTTTACACAAAAACTATAGTTTGAACCATAAACATCTACAGTTACAAACAATAGTAGCAACATGTACGTTTTAAAGAAACGTATCACAAATCCCCCTAAAAAAAGCGCTTCTAGATGCCCTATCAAAAACACCAGTTAAAGTCAACTGACTACCTCTAATATCAAGATTATTGGCTGTTCTAGATGATATCAAACCCAGGGATAAAAATATATAAAATATTATTTGACTAATTAGTATTTAACTGTTACCATTAGCGACATTAAACATTTCTTATTACTGCAGAACTTTTAGAATCTGTGCCATTTCTTTTATGGAGGTTATGCGTGCGGTGGGAGGTAAAAAATTATTAGTCTATAAAGGTGTACTACACTCAGTAGTATTTTTGGTTTTGCAGTTAAGTTACAACATATATGCCAGTTCGATTTATGAGACAGAAACACAGGTAGGTTCTTCAGCTCCAGTTTCTTCTTCTAGTTCTGTAGAGTGTAAGGGAATTTTTACTGATTCTGAAGTTGAATCAGATGATATAGGAATCCAAGAATCAACTACTAGTCTTAATCATAAAATCCAAGATAGAGTGAATGGTTTGGTAACCCATCCTTCTTTTGATACAGTAAAAAGTATTTTAGAGGGGGTTTATCTAAAAGATAAAATATTGATGGTTCCTGTGCATACATTCCGTCACGAATTTAGAACTACAACAATTCCCTATATTATTAATGTTTTATTTTCACATATCCTTTCTAAGATAGATGATAGACATGTAATTCGTAGAGCAGATGAGTCAAGAGTTTGGAATCTAGAATTTATTACAGAAAACCTAGATATCATATTCAAACAAAACCTCGATAAATTAAAGAATATGAATCCTAAAGGTCAAGTTGATGTGGTATTAAAAGCTTTAAAAACCCAGATAAAAGACAGACTGAATGGAGAGCTTGAAACCATAATAAGAAAACTCGTTAGTTCAAACAATATGGAATCTTTATGGGATAGTACTGGATACTATTATAAGGTTCAGTATGCTTCTCTTGTAACCAAATATCTTCAAAAAGAGGTAGAATCTGTTCTTGTATCTTTCCTAAACGAATACCAACAAAAATACAAAGAGCTTGTTGATCTTGATATTGGTGGCCTACTTTCTGATATCAAATCTCAGTTGATTAGTGGGATTAACTTTGAAGCTTCCATTATAGAGTACAGTTCTTCTGTCACAGATAAAAACTCTTTGAATTTTTTTATACCTAATTTTCAGATACTAGGAAGATTCGAACCTTCCCTTTCTTCCTTTATTTTGTATAAAAATGAGACTGATACATCATATGAACCTCATTTTTCCCTACTGCATGGAGCTGGTACTTTATCATCCAATTTTACAAGTTATATGAACCTAATACCTCGTTTGTCTAGTTCATTCTTTACTTCTGCTTCTGCTGCTGATCTACCAGGTTCTATGGGAGATCAAGGAATTCTTCCTATGAATTTATCTACTAATCCATATGAAATATCAGCATTTTTAGACAAATGGTTCACCATTGAACAAGCTAAAAGAAGTGGACCTCAGATTGCTTTTGGAAGAAGTTTAGGATCTACCTATGCGTTCACTAACGCTTTAATACATGCTGTTTTAGGAACTACTCCTCCTGTTGATATGTATATGTTAACTTCTTTTTCAACCCCAAACACCATGGAAGAACAGTGGGATATAGTAACAAAACTCAGTGAAGTTGATCCTTCAGTTCAGATAATAGATGGTATCCGTGATTCTTTACTTGGTTTTTCTTCATCATTGTTGTCTATACTAGATCAGCTAAAAGAAACTAACCCTGAAATTTTAGAACAACTTGGTAACAACATGTTATTTGTTCAGGGAGAGGTTGATAGTGATGGAGGAGCTGATCCCGTAGGAAATCTTCTATCATTTACCAAAACCTACGCTCCAACAGCTTCTATCTATATTATTCCAGATCCTCTAAAGGATCATCCTGAAGTTTCTTCTAAACTTGGAGCAGATAGAAGAGAAGCTTCTCACTTTTTATTAAACGCTAGAGGCAATGAAGAAGAATCTATGGCTAAAAAATTAGGTATAGACCCTAAATATCTACCAAGATTCTATGATCAATCTGTAGAGGTTATAGCTTTATCTCGTTTATGGTTAGACTTTATAATAGATATGTCTCCTACTACTCCATCCTCTTTAATGACAAGATTATCAGAGAAAAGAAAAGCTTATACAGGTAGTGATTCTAAATTTTCTTATTTTAAAAAGTTTATATCTGATTTAAATAAAACGAAAAAATTAAATTTAGATTTAGAAAAGATCGCACTAAATGAAAAACCTGGATCTGACTCCATAGCACAAAGAATAAAAAGGGTAATTCTCTTTGTTCAAGAAGAATACGAGAAAAAATGTAAATTTCACTCCACTTCTTGTAGTATGAATCTTTTTGAGCTATTAAAAAAATAGTTCAAAAAGACATTCTAATTGTTTGCAAATAAGGTAAAAATCTGCCTTAATTATAACCAATTCTAATTTTTTACCTTATTCTGAAAAATAAATCATAGCTTCGTATTATATATATTGACTTTTACATACATTGGTCTAAAATATCATACTTATCAATAGTTATGAAAGATAAACTCTCGTTTTCTTTAGTACGTTGTTTCTATTTTTAAGTTTTCAAGGAGCTTGAATAATGCTACTAAGACAACTAAAAATAGTTGTTTTATCCGCCATCTTCTTTTTTGGTTCTAGACTGGCCGGTCAAACAACTTCAAATAAATCGCCCTCGTGTGCTGAGCTTTTTGCAAGTGGGATTATAGAAAATCCTCTTATCAGTCAGGACGATTTTTACCATCTTAGTAAGCATTTAGAACAACTAATTCAAGATAAACTTTCCTACGATTATAAAACTCCGGATCATCTAAGAAACGGTGTTATTCAGATATTTGTAAAAAAATTTTTGTCTAAAATGCACACCTCTGCAAGAGTGTATGTAAGTTCATTGATAGATGTTTGGACTAAACAAACAGCTACCATCTACCCGCAGGTATCACCCTCTAAAAAGAAACTTACAGAAGAAAAGAAATTAAGACGTGATAGATTAATTGCAGAAGCTACAGAAATAATATCCTTATATCCAGACAAATTACTATCAAATCCTATTTTTAATCCCGATCTTCCTAATGCTCCTAAAAAAGAACAAATTAATGTTGAAACATGGATTAACTACTTAAAACAATTTAAACAAGGTCCGACAAAAGATCTTATCCTAAAGCTTTATGATTCTCAGGTAAAAGGAATTATTGAAGATTACTTTAGAGATTGGATTTATACCAGAAGTTTCGGAGCTACTCGACAAAGAGATGATCTTGTGGACAAAGTCTACGGAGTTATTAAAGATCTTGTAAAACACATGAATGCCATCTTACTTTTGGATGAACAAATCGGAGCATTTAGCCAAAATGAACTTTTACTAAAAGAAAATCTTCGTGCTTATATGGAAGATAATTTCTTCGTTTTGAGTAATCAAGATTTTGATCCTAATGAAGATTCTCTGTTTAAAATAGATAAAACTTTTATAACCTATTTTACCGGTATATCTTCTATTGCTCTACACCCTCGTTCCTCTATCATTGCACATGAAAATGTCCCATTGATAGCGTTTGCTCACGGAGCTACTACATATAAATCTACTCCAGCAAGCTGGTTGGATGTAATGAATAAACTTGATTCTGTTTTTAAAATTAATACTATATGCCTTGATCACTGGGGATCATTGGAAGACAAAGGAATTGCTATTAAGGGTATAATCTCCCCACTCGAATATGCTTTATTTAGTTTAAAGTTTTTCAACATTTTAAAATCTCAAGCAGACTCCGTTCCAATAATATCAACAGGAAGAAGTTTTGGATCTACTACAGAATTTGCTACAAGTTTTTACTCTCATATTCTTGGTTTAAACGATGTATCAGATCTTGTTGTTCTATCTAGTTTCTCAAATCCTTATACTATAGATGATCAAATTAAAGTAGCCAAATATTATGCTCATACAAACATTAGTTTAAAAGATATCCCAGGTTCTTACGATAGAGTACAAAAATACGGACAGCAACTTAGAGCTGATTTAGACTTTATCCGAGACTCTCATCCAGACCTTATAGAAAATTTTGGAGATCATCTTGTATTTGTTCAAGGAGAGATAGATGAAGACTCCTACGTAACCGACTCTGAAAATGATTTAAGAAAAAGAGCAAAAGTTGTAACTCAAGAACTTTTGAACTTTAAAAATACTTTTGCTCCTCGTGCTCACGTATATTTTATAGAAGCTACTGTGAAAGATTATCCTAAATTTGTTAATTATATGTTTGCTCATCCTGGATATATAGTAGATTTTGAAGCAAGACACCTACTTTATTCTCCTAGATCTAATACCAGATTAACTGAAGATCAAATGAAACAACTTATCTTGTCTTTACCTTCTGAAATTATTGAAGAGCTTTCTACCTCATCAAAATCTATAGTAGAAACAATCAAAGATCTGTTACCAAATCTTGAGGATCAGCTTTTAGAACTTTTAGCTTTAAAATTTGCTATGCTGGATTATATAATTGATTATTCAAAATTTACTTCTCAAGCAAAAAAAGAATCCCTCTCTAAGATGAGGTTTAATCTTACAGGAAGCTGGGAAGAATTATCTTATTTTAGGTATTTCATTACTAAGATAATTTCTTCTCGTTCTGTACCTGAAGAAGTATCAAAGAAAATAGAACAAGTCTTTTCTTTAGATAAAAGAATAGATCGATACCAGGAAGGCTATCTTGGACGATTTATCAAGGTCTTATCTTTCGTGAAAGCCCAAGCCCCAAGATAAGTTGAACCTAAGATAAAGACCTTAAATAAAATTAATAAAATAACAGTGAATATAGTTTTGGTTTTTCGGTAAAAGGGTTTTATCGAAATAGAAAAAAAGGATAAATTTATGATCGATTACAGCATTAAAAAAACAATATTATTACTCTCTATACTTTTACCTTTACCTACAGGTAACATACTTCAAGCCGATTCTTACTCCCAAGATTACTCCTATGCAGAAATTAAGATGCATGAGAGTTTCCTAGAACGATTATCCAAGGCAGAAGACGAGGTACAAAAAAGAATAGAAGAAAGATCAGATCCAGTTCGACAAAATTCTTTAACTCACTCTTTTCCAACTACTTCCACCATAAAAGATGCTAAATCAAGTGTTGAAGCTGGAGTAAGACAACTTTATCTTAAAGAAGAACTTCAAAATATACTTACTATATACAGAAGAGATATTGATGGCATACTAAATGCTTGGCTTGCTGTACTCAATACTTTAGCTAGAGATTTTAAAACAGAACTTCAATCCTTACAAACTGAATTAGAAGCCTTACAACTAAAACTAGTAGCTTCTCCTGAAGATGATCAAATAAGTGGACTTATTCAATTAATACGGGAAAAAATCAATTCTCTAACAGTACATAATAAATTTTTAGATTTTACCAAAACCTATAGGTTAAAAGCATTTATCTCTCGTTTTTCCCTTGAGGTACAAAAACTTCTTCTATCTGGAAAAGTAAATTTAGATAATGTAAATCTACTCCATCCAGATGAGAAAAAACTTCCTGAAATTTATAATCAAATTTCAAGAACCGTAGAAGAACTTAGACATAGTTTCAAACAAGATATTCTATCTGAGTTTGATTCTCTATTTAAAGATAAACCAACTAGATACTATGATAGTTGGTCTAGAAACTTCACCTACGGCGGACAAGAATATATAGATCGTTTTAATAAAGAACTAGAAGAATATAAAACGAGGCTTATTCAAGCATTACAATCTGTCTGTTTAATTAAATCAAAACAAGACGATTTTGTATTTAAGCTTCAAAGATCTAATCTTTTTACCCCTAGAACTATTCCATATTTTGTAAAAAATACTACCAAAAACCAAACCGATGGACTCTATTTTTCACTAGGTTATGGTGTGGAAGGTAAATACTCATATGATACTGCTGGCCTTATCATATATCCTACAGGAGGTTATGATTCTTTATTATATAGTCCTACATTAGTTTGTTTACATGGGGCTTGTACGTTCCATTCCAATGTAAAAAGTTTCTCCGATCTTGTAAGAATTGGTAAAGTATCTTACTTTTTAAACATATCCGCACTTGATATTTGGGGTTCTATGGAAAAACTTGGTATAGCTATAGATCTTTCTTCTAGTTCTCCAGAACAGCTTGCTTTCTATCTTGAACATTTCTATCAATCAATGCTTCAAAAATCTCCTACTTTAAAAGAATCTCCTTTTATAGTTGGGGGAAGAAGTTCTGGATCTAGTTCTGAATTTATTCATGCTTTTTACCACCATATGGCTCAAAAACCTATTTCAACTGATTTATTGTACCTTGTGTCCTTCTCAAATTTTTTGACTTCTGATTTTCAATTAAAATCAGTACAAGAACAAGAACGTCAAGGACTACTTGCTCTAGTTCCTGATTCTTCCAAGAGAGTTCAAACGCTATATGATTCTGTGATAAAAGATCTAGAACTTGTTAGAACCCAAACCCCAGATCTTCTAGTAAGTGAAGGATTTGCAGATAATATATTCTATGTACAAGGAAGAAGAGATCTTGACGGAGGTCCTACTGTAGTAGATGATCTTATTCGCTTCTCCACCAAATATACTCCCCTTGCTCATATTTACGTATTTGACGATCCTCTAGCTAAATATCCTGAGTTTGCAAAATTTCTAGAACAATATGGTCAAGGGGAAGCTTCTCACTTCCTATATAACTCTCATCCTAATATGACCTTAGAATGGCTAGAACAAAAACTTCCACCTGAAGTCCGTTCTACTCTTCCTAAGGATAAAACTTCTTTAATAAAACTACTTCCAAGATATAAAGATCAGTTAAGTGAAGTAATAGCCCTAAAATATGCAGCTCTGGATTACCTTATTTTATCTCCATATACTAAAGAAGACAAAAGAAGGGAACTTATTCAAAAAAGATATAATCTTACAGGTTCTTATGATAAATTTGCGTATTTTCGTTGGTTTGTTGAACAAGAAGGGAAACGTATTCAAGAAACTAAAAAAGATATATCTCCTATCTTATTTGAACAGATACAATCCAGTACTTCAGCAATTAAAGAAAGTATCCTTTATAGATACCAAAAGGTATACAAATTTATTCTTCAAGAACTCAAATACGCAAATGATCTATACTCTAAGTTTGGTATATCTGGATCCTATGATTTGATTAGAACTTATAACATAAATAAACTGATAAAAACAAGACTTCTAGTAACTGAATACGGGTATAGCTGTGTAGGACTTTTTAAAAAAACTCCACAATCAATATAAGTTCGAACAAACAACTATCACATAAAAAATAAGAGGGTATTCAAATCAAATACCCTCTTTTTATATTATTTGGACTATATTTATGTAGTTAAATAAACCTGTTTTTATGATTCTACCTTACATTGTGCTGGATAATCCTTCTTTGTACTATAGATATTCTTTTTAGGACAGCTACTATCCCTTCCTTCAGTCATCCAACATCTAATAAGTCTAGAATCTTCTTTTTCAAGAACTTGATCACGACAAAGATCTTTTATAACTATACGTTTTGCTTCAGGGCACATAACAGAACCTATTACAGTATCTATATTATGGAACGCATAGTTAGGTTCTTTAACATCTGCAAGACCAATATACATATGATTTTTATTTTCTGGGTCTCTAGCTCCTATTAGAATACTTCTGTCTGTAGAAGCTACATTCTTGCCACCGTATTCTATACTCATGTTATATCTAGCGACTACGTTTTGTGTAGGACATACAAATTCAGATCCTGTAATTTCAGCTCCAGCTTTTGAAAAATTAATATGAACAGTAGAAGCTTCTGATACTGATGAACTAACTGTTTTACTTCCAAGTTTATATAGTTTTAAAGTAACTTTTGCACTACATTTTCCCGCTAAACAATCACTTTCTACTCTATGTACTTTAGCACTTATAGGACCATATAATCGTACCATTTCATCACTTGTTTCAACTCCTTCATCACCACTACCTTCACTACCTTCATTTTCATCCTTATTATCACTATTTCCCGAATCATCACTACTGGTAGCTTCATCAAATTCATCCTGACTAATTATTCCATCCCCATCTGGATCATATAAATCACTACCTGTTCTTTCTTCACTATTAGTATCATCATCATCATCATCATCATACTGAAGGTTATCACCTGAACGCTTATCATTATCAGTTAGGCTTTTACCTGAAAATTTATTATTTAAACATCCAACAACTAAAAAGGATGAAATAAACATAATAAAGAATAAGTATAAAAAATTTTTACTCATATTATTTAATTCTCCCACAAATATTTAGGCTTCTTTGATACTACCCTTCTATCGGATAGCTTTAGTTAAATCTTTAATTACATATAAACTTTATACGATATCAAATACTTATAAATTACGGACTCTAAACACCCAAGTTAATCAATGATAAGTATTACTACCTAGAATAAATAACTACACAATATTACAGATAAAACTTATAAATACCTCTCCTTAAGATTTTGGAATATATTCTTCCAAAGTAAAGGTTATAACTATTTCTTTATCCTCTAGTCCTGATGTAGCTAAATTTACAAAAAGATTTATTAAACTTCCAAATACCGGTATATCAGATAATACTTTTAGAAAAGGATTATTAACTGCATTATCTTTTTTCTCAGCTAACTCTTTTTCACTAACTACATCCTTTAATAAAGATTTAACTTCCATTTTATATATAAGTATAGGATTGGTCCCCATCCACATCTTTCTAGAATTAAACAACATATACCCACCTTTTTGAGGTACCTTATTAAATCCCGTAGTATTAATTGTATATACTACAACCTTACCTTTATTTCTTAAAGGTGCTGTAGATTGATTAGCATCAGATGGAATATTAGAATCAAGTGAATGAACCACAAGACTAATATCTCCAGAATCTGATATTTGTCTACCTTCACTTCCTACAATCACATGATTTTCTTCTGTAATTGTTTGACCTATCAAATCATTTACTTTTTTTGTACTAAGTAATGGGTTTAAAATAATAGGTTTTGGAGGAGTAAAATATGCGAATCCATCACCTACTTTCCCCGAACTACTCTTCTTAGGATTAGGAACCCTACTTATAATCCCATTAAATTTAGCATCCTTATATTTTGTCTCATCCACTTCTTCTAATGATTGATTGAGTTGTGATAAATCCATTTTACCACCAAACAAACCACAATCAGCTGTTCCTCTCATCTCGATAGTTTGATCGGTATAGGTATCCATTATGATACCTTTTCCTTTACAATTTACAGTATGAATTATCCCCTTATCTTTAATAGACAACTTATATCTAGCACTATACATAACTTCTCTTTTAATGGTTTTAAAATCTGCTTTAGAAGCTGGTTTTTCTTCTATAATAGAAGTAGAGGTTGGAACATTACATCCAAAAATGAATAGAAAAAGTAATAAAACTAAGTAAACCCTTTTTTCTCTTTGCATGATACCAGTCCTTTATTATTAAAAAATACATCCTACCTGATATTTTTCAGTAAACCTCATCCTTAGTATATCTTCCTATATTGACTAACTACTTGTACTATCCAATCACACTCCTTCATCGGCTAATAAAAAAAACTTACCTCATATTTCTAAATATTGCTTTATTTTACATATATTAGGTATTCACTAATATATGTTAAAAACTAATTAATATACTCCTTTTAATAAGCTCCTTTTATACTTCAGATACTTACACACTTCATCTCTTATATTTTTTACTAGTTAACTCATTGATTCTTATAAGTTTATAAAAAATACTATAATTTTTTTCAAAACAAACCGATCACTCATATGTTCATGTTTTAATTCTACTAACTTGGAAACTAGTCAGAGGTAAATATGAAATATATTCTAAGTTTAATGTGTGTAATGTTTTTAATGTGTTCTTGTCAACAAGACGTTGAAAAACCTACAACTAAAAAATCTTCTAATGCTACATCTACCAGCACATCAACTCCAACTACTTATGATGATGATGGTGATGATGATACTGAAGTTATAGAAGAGACTTCAACCACAGAAGATGAAAACAAAGAATCTTCTTTTGCAAAAGATATTTTTTCTTCACTACTTACAGAGTTTGCTCCATCTTTAATTGATGAATTCACTAAATCAGCAACCTCTTCATCAGGTTCAGATGATTCCTCATCAAGTAATTCAGGACAAACTGTAAACTTCTGGGGATTTGTTAGTAATTTCTTAAAAACTCTTGGGAAAAATAATTAGTCCTAAAAAATAGTATTCTCTATTAGAAATAAAAAACACTCTTTCTATTAGGTATGAGTGTTTTTTATTTCTATTTTCTAAACTCAATTCCTAACTATTTTAGTCTAAATTACTTTTCTATACTCAACCCATCAAAATAAGTTTTAAACTTAACATTATGAATCATACATTTTACTCGGTTCTTTTCTTCTTTAGAAAGTTTTTTCTTTGATAAAAGCCTTTTAAATTCTTCCTTATCCTGATCTAGTAGTGATTCTAACTCTATTACCCTTACAGCTTCATCAGTACTTATAAGTCCCATATTTGCATTAAGGGGGGTAAAATGTTTACAGTCCACCTTTCTACTTTGTCCAACCACATATCTAGTAAGTTCTCCGATTATAGTATCTTCAGGAGGAAGACAGAAAGGTATTTTTTTAAATCTATATACTACGTTAATTCCTGCTACAACTCCCATACTAGCTGATTCTACATATCCTTCTACCCCGGTAAGTTGTCCTGCTAAAAAAACTCTAGGATCTTTCTTAAACGAAAGATCCAAATTTAATACTTTAGGAGAATTTATATAGGTATTTCTATGAATAGATCCCAGTCTTAAAAAATTAGCATCCTTCATTCCAGGAAGTTTTCTAAAAACTTCCCTTTGAGCCGGGTAGCTCATCTTAGTTTGAAACCCTACCATATTATACATAGTAGCTTCCTTGTTTTCAGCTCTGAGTTGTATATTAGCCCAAGGTCTTTTTTTGGTTCTAGGATCTATCATTCCAACTGGTTTTAATGGACCAAACCTTAGGGTATCTACTCCCCGCTCTGCCATTACTTCTATTGGAAGACATCCTTCAAAGTATTTAGATGATTCAAAAGATCTAGTTTCAACTTTATCCGAAGATAAAAGATTAGAAACAAAATTAAGATATTCTTCCTTATTTAAAGGAATATTAAGATAATCTCCAGTTTCATTATTTAATCCATCTTCATTTGTTTCATATCTACTACCCTTATAACAAATACTCATATCCAATGAATCAGTCTCCACAATAGGAGATAGAGCATCATAGAAAAATAGGTGTTTAGTTCCATCATTTGTTTCATCTTCATTATCTACATTACATAGATTTAATATCTCCTCTGTAATTCCTTCTGAACTTAAGGGTCCTGAACAAATTACTATACAATCTTCTTCTGTGGTATTTAATTCCTGCAAAGAACACACCTCTTTTTCTATCCTTGAAAAATTAGAAAACTCATTTAATCTTTTTTCTATATACTCAGAAAACAAAACCCTATCTACTGCCAAAGCATTACCTGCAGGAACCTCACTTCTACTACTAGCTTCCATCATCAATGATCCCAAAAATCTCATTTCCTCTTTAAGTAGTCCTGAAGCAGAATTTATAAGTTTACTCTTCAGCGAATTTGAACACACAAGTTCTGCAAGAAGAGGACTCTTATGTGCTGGAGAAAACTTAGTAGGTTTCATTTCGTAGAGATTTACCCCCAGTCCTTCTCGTAAACATCTATAGGCTACCTCTACTCCCGATAGTCCTCCTCCAATTATATGAACCTTTCCTACCAAATCTAGCCTCTCTTTACATATAAATATCAGTTAAAAATGTATCATATTAAAATCATTAAAGTTTTATTCAAAATCCTTCCTCTATTACTATCCTCATCTTATTGTCTATATTCCCTGCAAGATATTGACAATTCTCCTTTATAATAGTAGGTTATCCACCTTATAAAGGGTAGATTAGATTTTGCGTTATGATATTAGTTTTTAACGATTAATCAGGCAAGGGCTTTAATGGAAAATATCAGAGTTCAAAAATGGTTATCTGGGATGGGAATCTGTTCCCGTAGAGAAGCTGAAGAATGGATCAGACAGAATAAAATTAAAATCAACGGTTCATTCTGTAAACTCGGTATGAAATTTGATCCTCAAACAGATGATATTTGGATAGAAGGTGTTGATAAAAAAAGACTTCTTACTTCTTCAAAACCTTCTTTAGTATATTGGATGTTAAATAAACCTGTAAACTACCTGTCTAGTAGATCCTCTCAAGGAGGAAAACTAACCATATTTGATCTTCCTTCTTTAAAGAAAATTCCTTTTTTTACCTTCTCAGTAGGAAGATTAGACTATAAAACCCAAGGACTACTTTTGATAACAAACGATGGAAACCTTGCAAATAAGTTAACTCATCCTAATTTTAAAGTTCCTAAATATTACCAAGTTTTATCCAGTGGAAAACTTACTCCTAAGGAAGAAGATAAGATAAGAAAAGGTCTTCCTTTAGAAGATGGTTCTGTTGCTTTTCCTTGTGATATTAGCTATGTCCATAAACAATCTTCTCCTATCCAAGGATATTGGTATCTAGTAACAGTTTATGAAGGAAGAAACCGACTGGTAAGACGTCTTTTTGAAAATACAGGGGCAGGTTACGAGGTTAAACGCCTTATTCGTTACGGTCTAGGACCATTAAGACTTCCAGAGAACTTAAAAGAAGGAGAGTATAAACAACTTACTCATAAAGAAATCCAAGCTCTAAAAGCTATAATAGAAGACAAGGCAGAAAGCCTAGAGCCTTCTACCCAACAAGAACAAGATCAAGATCAGGATAATAACTAAATAAATTCTCACAGTCCATATGTAATAAATGCTCCTATCTTATCTTTTGCTTCTCGTAAGAACTTTATATTTTCTGGATGAGCTAAATTAGTAAAACAGTCTGACTTATCAATCTTCTTTTTATCTTCAAACGTAACTGATGATGAAGCTACACCTATAATTTCGTCCACTCCTAACAATAAAGGTCCTCCAGAATCTCCCTCTGCTGTACTCGACAATAATCCTTTTATTGGAAACGGATTCTCATCATCATCTGATTTATAATCAGTCTCCCTTACTTCAAGCATTTCTTTTCTACAAGAAGTTGATTCAGTTATCCAATTTTTCCCATATCTTTTTACTGAAGCTTTCACACAATCAACATACATATAACCTTCTTCATCGATCTTTTTTGTCGTTCTACAACCATACCCAACCATAGTTACAAGATCTCCAACATTAGGTTTATACGATCTAATAACCCTATACCGAGGAATCGACTTAAAACTATTATCATCTACTACAATAACTCCCAAATCATAAACATCGGCATGTCCATAATCTTTCTTTTGCATATACTCTTCGTATAAAGGGTGTGCTATAGCTTTTTTAACTTGAATCTCCTTTCCATCATCTAATACGATCTTTAGATGTTTAGCATCAAAACCATATACACAGTGAGCTGCAGTAATAACTGTATTATTGGATACAACTGATCCAGTACATACACCCTGATCGGAAATCAATATTTTAACTACACCAGGATAATAATTCTTAGCATCAAGTCCATGGGTAACATTCATATTTGAAGTAGTTGATCTACATGAAATGGTACAAAGACAACATAAAACAAAAAACAAAATATCTACACAAATATATCTTACCCTACGGGCTTTTAATGGAGGAGATTCTTCTAAAGTTTCTAGTAAATTAACAAGTGGAGTTAAAACTATTTTTTCAACCATTTATGCTTTCGCTGCACTGAAAGAAGATGGTTCTGTTGTTACTTGGGGAAGTAGTGAGGATGGAGGAGATTCTTCTAAAGTTTCCAAAGAACTAAAAAGTGGTGTTAAAGCTATTTTCTCAACAGTTAGTGCTTTTTCAGCTCTAAAAGAAGATGGTTCCGTTGTTAGTTGGGGAAATGCAGACTGTGGAGGAAATTTCTAAAGTTTTTTAAAAGAAACCCAACTTGGTTTATAACACATTAAATTTTTATAATCGTTTCTATTTACCAACGTAAATTAGTAGCGGTTTTTGATAGTAGAAAATACGAACGCTAGAGGGTAGTTAATAAAAATTAACTACCCTCTGTATTTTTTATAATACCGGTAGTACCATCGGGGATTTTCTTGTGTTGATAGAATCTTTAATCAAAATTTACTACAATAGATCGGATACTATTTTTTTAAACCAATATATCGAATTTTAGATATTGTAACACAGTATAAAACCATATTTTACACTGTGTTACAAATTTTTGTGTGTACTTATTGATGTATTCAGAGTTATTAGAGCTAAATGTTGTAGTATGTATAATTATTTATTACTTTGATGTTCTAATTGTATTTTTTCAAAAAGTTTGCAGGCATCTTCTATACATTTAGTGCAAGGTACCGGAGGGTTGCCAGTTCTTCCTTTAAGAACTTCACATAGAGTGGATCCGTTTAGTTCTTCAAATTGCTTCCAGGCAGATTGAACAAGTCTTATAGTTTGACCTTTAGTTATATTTTGTGGCGAGCCACTACTATTTAAAAGTCCTAGAAGGGTAAATACTCCGGTGAGTGCTCCACATACAGATCCAGCTCCCATACCTCCACCAAAACCTTCAGCTATTTTAAAAGCAGTTGTTTCATCTAAATTTAACTCCTTGGCATAAGTACATATTACTGCTTGAGCACAGTTCATACCAGATTTAAAATTTGTGATAGCTTGCTGAAATTTAGAAACATAGGAGTCCATATTTTCCCCTCTTATCAAAAAGTATTTGAAATATTCTAACCTATCATATTATCCTTAACCGTGTTGTTTTTGTAAATTAAAAGATTTTTAGATTAAGGGAAAATATATGAGTAATTTAGAAATAAAATTAAGTAATGGTGTTACGATGCCTGGTATAGGTTTTGGTGTGTATCAGATAGAACCAGGTAGAGAGACTGAAAACGCTGTAAGAGTTGCTCTTGATACAGGGTATAGGATGATAGATACTGCCCAGGGATATTTTAATGAAGAATCTGTCGGAAAAGCTATAGCAGACTCAGGAATTAGTAGAGATAAACTATTTATCGTAACTAAAGTTTGGATTACAAACTGTGGTGAGGCTCCTGCCTATGAATCAATTCTTAGATCATTGAAAAAATTAAAAACAGATTATATAGATCTACTGTTAATTCATCAACCTTTTGGAGATTATTACGGAACATATAGAGCTATGGAGCGAGCTTATTCTGAGAAGAAAGTTAGAGCTATTGGAGTTAGTAATTTCTATCCAGATAGATTTGTAGATATATGTAATTTCGTTGATGTAAAACCTATGGTAAATCAGGTTGAAACACATGTGTTTAATCAACAAAAACAAGCTCGTGTTGTTATGCAAAAATATAACTGTCAGA
>CACXFL010000105.1 GCA_902766925.1 uncultured bacterium
AGTCCCTCAATGAGGGATATTTTTTTGCCCAAAATCCAGATTCTGAGCTTTCATCTGATGATGAAGAAAAACTGAAAAAAGATTCCACACTTTTATTTAAAGCGTTATCAGAAGAATTAAATGATCCACAAATAAAAGAAGAAGTTAGTTCCTTTTTAGAAGAAAATCCACTTGATCTTCTATCCCTACCAGACAATCCTGAACTTAAACCTCAACTTCAACTAATAACTACCTATCAACAAGCATACCGTCTCTATCACAAAGCTATAAAATATCTTGAACAACAAAAAGAAAAATATAGACAAGAAGAACTAGATTTCTATAGAGAAGCTCTAGAAGATTCCTCCGACCTTACAGAAGAAGAAAAACAAAATCTTATTTCTTCTTATCAGTACGAAGATATAGAATTTAAAAAACATCTAAATCATCATTTATTCGTATATTATGATTCTGAATCGAAATCATACGTTGATATATTCTCAATTGATGGAGTTTTGGTATACGCTGTATATCCTGAGCAAACACCATCTACAGTATATAATTTCTACATCTATAATGAAAATCAATCTTCCATGAAGGTTGAAACAAAAAAGAAATTTAGACTATTTAGACATAAAGCAGAAACTCATTTTGAAAAACAATTTAAACATCTTACTGCTAAACAGAGAATGAATAAGTTTAACACTATTAGTACTCTACTAGATAATGATCATAGGATAATAGGCCTTAACCGTAATAATTTCCCATTGTTTAATTCTACTCCTCTAAAATATTTAAAAGAATATTTTACCTCCATATATGAAGATGCAAATATCCCTATAGGAATATTCTGTACAGACCTTCAACTTCTTGTAACCTCTGCATTCCAATCTAGTATATATGAAATATCTACAAAGGATCAAATGATTGATTCCGATAATCTGTCCTTAAAACTTATAAAACACGCTCTATTAATAGTTCATGTAACGATATTTGGTCTCGTTATCTCTTCTAATGCAGGAACCTATAGAAACTTTATAGATAGTAGTAAAAAGTTTTTTCCTAGATTTTTAAAAGATACTTTTATAGGACTTATGTTTGCCTATCCATTTGCTTATCTAAGTGGAGATTTAACTCTTTCGCAAATGGCAACCCTATCTCTAGCATGTTTTGCATTTCACTTTAATATATATTTTGTAACCTTCTTTAATAAAGTCATTAAATATCCTATAACCTATATCGTAAGAACTCTAGACAAGTTCGGTTACTATGGACAAAATGGAGATAGGATGTTTAATTTCTTTGGATTACAACTTAAAGTTAAAAATCTTCATAATCAACTTCTCTATAACCTTGTATCCTTTGGTTTAAAGATTGGAGCTCTGATTGGATTTACTGTAACCGTAAATAATATAGATATACCTGCTGGGAAACTTTTATTTACCTTCGCCCCTCTACTTGCTCTTATAGCAAATAATAAATGGATAAAATCTCAATATACTAAAGGGATCACTCAATACCTATCTTATCCTTCTTCTGCTCTTAGAATCTCTTTAAAAAGAAGAGAAGAAGCCTTTGAAGATCATCTAAAATTTTTAAGAAAATTTAAAACCCCATGGTATACAGTAATGGGATTTATCTTAGGACCTGATTATATAAATAGGAAAATAGATAGTATCTATGAGGATAGTGGTGAAAACGATATATCTATAGATTCTTTAACTGACGCCTGTTTAAAACAAATGTCAATTAAACAACTCTCTGAAATAATAACTTTCTACGAAGGTGCAGTTAAAGATAAAGATAGTGTATCTGTTACAGATCAAGATGTATTAGATCAAATGAGACTTATAATAGCTAAAGCAAAGATTATTAGACTAAGACATATATATAAACTAAATTCTCTACGTAGAGCTTCTAAGATTCTTCAAACTAGATCTATACCTACGATGGTAAATACTTCTATTGCAGCATGTGCTGCTCTTTTTACAACTCAAAATTAAGAAGCTTTATTAACAGGTTCTATCTTCTTAGGCCCCAAAGAGACAGAAGCACTTTCAGAGAGTTCTTCATAAAGGTTTGCTAGTTTATTCATAGCTGTAAGGAAATACAAAGTTCTACTAACTTCTACAGGACATAGTTCGAGATAATTAATAGATTCCAATGTTTTAAAACTTATAAGTCCCGTTTTACTAACTTTTTCAGCTAACACTGGATCCCAATCTGCACCTGAGAGTCCATGCAGTGATTCTTGAAGATCAAGTATTTTAATTCTAATAGGCTTTTCAAGATCTAAATCTAATTTTTTACAATATTTAACTATATTGAGTAAGAGTTTAGACTCTTCAGGACTAATACTATATTTTACAAGAAGAGGATAACCTCCTGCATTAAATGTGTTTACAAAATCGCGGAATGAATATAATTTTTCGAAACTTTCAAGTAAGATATATTTATTAGTAACACTTTCTCTAACAGCAAGTAGACCTGATTTTATAAGTACATTAAATATTTTTATAACACTATCTATGTTAGCATTAATTACTGAAGATAATTTCTTAAACAGGGAATCTACGATGATAATACTCTTATCATCTTGTTGTTTATCAACAAAGAATTTTGTAAAGTTTTGCACTACCCCTATAATTTGAAGACAAAGAGGGAGCATTGGAATACTATTTGCTGTATCATCCACATATCTTAACGCTTTACCAAGTCTTGATATAGCCGTTTCTAATCTTCTATCTTGATCTACTATGATATTTCTTACTTCTGAAGGAAAACTAGATATCATTTTACGAAAAGCTTCAACACTATAAACTTTTACAACAAGCTTTGTTTTTGCCATCACTGAATAAGAATGAACCCCATCATTATATAACAAGTCTGTTCCAAGGATTGCTCCTTCTTTATATTCCATAAGACTAATAGTTTTTATTTTACTTGAAGTAAATACCTGCGCTTCTCCTGACTCTATAATATATATAGAATTTGCTTTTTCTCCTCTTCTATATACTATACTTCCAGGAGCATATAATTTAGGTTCATAACCTAAATTAGCTAATTCATTTTCATCACTCGTTTGTTCTACTGATTGAGATTTAACTTCCGAATTTAATTTTTCTTCACTCATAATACCAATTCCCTTTTAGTATATATTATCATTTTGTATTATCTTCTTATTAATTTTATCCTGCTTTCTTTGTTCTATTTTGGAAACTCTGTAAGTGTTTTGATGTTCTACAAGAACAATACTTACCAAAGCATTCATATGATCATAAGCTATACTCCCATGTGTTGCTCTTTTTTCTAGAAGTAAACTTCTATGAGTTGGAGAATTCCATAAAAGCCAGATCATTTTTTCAAAAGATTCAGCTCTAACTCTATCTTCTCCTAAAAAAATTAAATTTTTCTTCTGCAAATAGTTTTTAACAGAGGCTAATTTTTTCAAATTATGCTCTACTCTTTTATCTTTAATAAGTTCCTGTCCTATTGGAATAAGATCTTTATTTGTAAAATCAATACTTGCGAGTCCTTCTTTTCTTCTAACATTATTGATCCATACCACAAGAGAAGAAACATCAGCAAGAGTTGATTTCAAGAAAGTATGAAGAGGAATACTATTTCCTCCATTTTTCACAGGGGCAAGATATAAAAGAGCAAGCTCATTTTTATTAGTTGTACATGAGATAGAGAATGTTCCTTCTTTTAAAAGATCTAGATTTAAAAATAAATCCCTCTTACTTGAGTTAAGGTCTATAGAAGGTCTTATTATCTTAGATTCTCCAGATTCTGAAGGAGCATAGTTTATAGAATACTTATTACAATTATTAATACTTAAAGGATTTAATTGATATTGAACACTACTAAGTTGTTTTAGAGGATATCCAGAAGGAGTAGACAGAATTAAAAGTTTAGTTCTAGAACATCTTGCCCAATAGTATCCTTCATGGAAGTTAGATTGTGCAAATTTTTTCGATATTAGGTCAAATTCTTTTGCTCCTAGTGATGATCCAGGTTTAACACTCACTACAGCTCCTTGAACCTGAGCATCAAATATTCCATACTGCCATAAATCCCCTGATGATAATTTTTCTCCCTTACAAGCTCTATCTTTAACTTTTACGTAATCTTCTCTATTTCCACCACTAAGTGGTTCTTGATCTGATACTATCTTTTTAGTCTTTGTACTAGTAGATGTTTTATTAGTAGTAATAGTAGTACCAGTCGCATTATTTACAGTGGATGTGATGGTTGTTTTAGTTATATTTTTCCCATAGGTGCCATTTTGTTTTTTAGTATAAGAATAACCAGAGGTTGATACAAATATTACCCCCATAGTAAAGATTAAAATGTAGAGGCCATACTTCAAAAACACCTCCCAGATAATAATAGATCTCATATATATTTTCTCATATATAGTATATGTATACTTTCTACTAACTGGGAAAAATTTACCTACCCTATTTTATTGTATACAAAATCAGATAAAATATAGAGCTGGTTTTAAAAAGATCAATACTACTCTCTATATTTTAGATTAACATATTAAAATTATTGTTTTTTTCTAGATACACCTAACTATACGTATATGAGTCATTCTATTTATAAACCAAACCCAAAATTCATAACTAAATTTAAATCTATAGTAGTTTTACATCTAAAAGTTTGTTTGAATACTTCAATTACACAAACTTTCACTAGTTTTTGATTTTTAATTTAGATTTAGTGTATGGTTCAAAAATAGTAGAAAAGAGTTTAGGTTTTTATGTATAAAAGTCTAATAATTTGGTGTATTATTTTCTAATTATAAATGATATATGATATAAAGTTTATTTTGGAACATTTTATGAGTGAACTTATTCAAGCGTACGATAATCCTCCTTCTGAAAAAGCTATCAGTAAAGCTTTAGATGTACTTAATTCTGGAGGAATACTCGCTTACCCTACAGATCTAAACTGGGGGTTTGGTTGTGATTATGCAAATGTAAGAGCAATTGATAAACTCCAATCTTTAAAACCTTACCATCCCAAAGAAAGACCTTTTTCACTTTTATGTTCAGATCTTAGGATGGTATCTTCAGTAGCTAACCTTGATAACACAGCCTATAGATTATGTAAAACGATCTGGCCAGGCCCATACACAGTTCTTCTTCAAAGAAATAAGAATTTAGCTCGTCAGATTAACGATAAAAGAAAGATAGTAGGAGTTAGAATTCCTGATTCTAACCTACTTAGAACTCTAATAGAAAGATTTAGTTCCCCTATTCTTACTACCTCTATTCCTGATATATCTGAGTATAATCCCTTAAGATATGGTTATCAGGTAAAAGAACTGTATAATAACAGAGTAGATCTTATCTTAGATCTTGATAAGGAGATCTTAGGAAAAGAATCTACCGTTCTTGATTTTTCTACTGGAGAACTTATTGTAGTTAGAGAGGGAGCAGGATCTACTGATTTTCTAGAAAAATAGTTACCTACACTCTTAAGTGTAACGGAAATTAAAATATCCTTTTCATTTTTTTAAAATATGAGTAACTCACTAATTAAAAAAAATTCATTTAAAGATCAGTTGTTTTTTCTTGATCTATCATTAATGGATTATAATAAGACTTTAGATGTTCAACTCAAATGTCAAAAATTATGTGTAGAACAAAAAATTCCAGGAGTTATTATCTTTGTAGAACATCCTGATACTATTACCTTAGGAAAACACTGTGATACTAATGATTATATACTAGAAAAAGATCTTATAGCAAAACTTCACATCCCTGTTATTCGTACAGACAGAGGTGGAAAAATTACAGCTCACTGTCCAAAACAGTTAACAATCTATCCCATTATGGATATGGGAGTACATCTATTTCCTAAGGAATTAGTCAGTTTTCTAGAATCTAGTACTATACAGGTAGTAAAAAAATTTGATATTAAAGCCTCCATAGATCCCCACTACCCCGGAGTTTGGATAGATAACCGTAAGATAGCAGCAATAGGACTCAGAATAAAAGAAAGAGTTTCATACCACGGTTTATCTATTAACGTTTCAAACAGTCTGGATTTATTCTCATATATCCTTCCTTGTGGAATTCAAGACAGAAAAGTTACAAGTCTTAAACTAGAACTTTCTAAAAATCCTTTAAATAACTATTATAATTTCTCTCAAGATGATACTATTATCATGAATGAGGTTAAAAAACTCTACAAGCTTGAATTTGAATCAAGACTTGGACCTTTGAAATCTGTAAGTTTAGCCCAGATATTAGGGAGCGATAGTTAAGCATGGAAGATCATCTACACGAGTGTTGTATTGACACTATACAGGAACACATTGCTCACAACGACATGATGGCTTGTTCTAAATGCAAGCGGATCATCAAGATATTTGATTCAGAACTTGCCTACCAAAAATTTATTCTATTCTGCAAAGCTAAAAAAAGAAATATCTGTACCGGAAGATTTAATTCCTATTATGTAGTATCGTATATATCTTTGTAGCTAGATCGGTTATCCTATTAACTTACACAAAAGAGCTCATTATGTATCCTGTAATAGATTTAGGTTTTTGTACTTTAACTAGTTGGTATCTATTTTTTACCTTAGGGGTTCTTTTCGCTCTATTTTTTTATATCAAATTTTTAAAAGAATGTTGTTTTACTCCTATGAGACAAGCTTACATTCTTTTTATCCTTTTATATTTGTCCTGTTATATAGGAGCTCGTCTTACCTCCTTTATTTCAGAGCAAGATGGTTCTCTATCAAACATCCAGGATTTATTTACCGTAGGTCCACTTACCTTATATGGAGGAGCTCTTCTAGCAGTTCCTGTAGGTATTTTTTACTCTTTTAAACATAAGTTAGATTCCCCCCTTCTGGCTGATTCTATAGCAATAGCTACCCTGATAGGTCTGGTTTTAGGAAGAATAGGCTGTTTTTTTAACGGTTGTGATTACGGTAAAATTATAGAATCTTCTTCTTTTTTATGGATGGGGGTAAACTTTCCAGACTTAGAAGGGATTAGATACCCTACTCAGCTTATAGAATCTTTCTCTTGTTTAATAAGCTTTTGTATAATTTATACTCAAAGATTAAGACTTAAAA
>CACXFL010000106.1 GCA_902766925.1 uncultured bacterium
CAGTGGTTTGGAGATTCCGGAGGTCCAACACTTTTGTATGATAATCAAAACTTAATTGTTGCTATGCCAGCTATAGTGATTGGAGACGGAGAAGGGGATCAGATGATGACAGGAACTTGTGATAACACTTTTAATCCAGAGATTATAAAATGGTTAAAACATATTAATGATACTACCGATGCTGTTATTCCAATGGATGAGATTAAATAAATAACTAAACTTTTGACTATAATCACAGTCAAGGAATATATATATTTGTAGATAATCTTCCTGTAGTTACTATAGCATCTTTGGATCAAACTCATATTGAGTCTATTAAAAATATAGTGGGCTTATCAAGACTTTCCTCCTTTTTAAGATTAGATAGTGAGTCTACTGTATACCATTTTGATCCTTATACTAAAGTTGCTTTAAACCAAGAGAATGAAGCTGTAATTATCCCATATTCATCATCATATGTGGCTGTGGGGATAGGTCTTGAAGATAAAATTAATTTTTCTAATCGGGTTGAATATAATCTATTGAGAAGATATTCAGGGAGTTATCTTAATCAAGAGTTAAGAAATGTTAAGGGTATTAGTTACGGAGCACGGGTGGATATAGGAATTAATACTCTTCTTTTATCGGTATATAGAGATACTGATATTGGAACCACTAAACAAGTACTTGATAATTTAGGTTCATATATGAAAGAACAATCTAGTAAGGTTTCAGAAAAAGATGATCTTGAGGTACGTATAGGTTTTATATCCAGTCTTGAATTTTATAAAAATCCTAGACAACATGCTTTTGATGCTTTTTTAACAACTCTAGGTGGTGTTACAGAGAAGGATCTAGAAGCTAATAAGACAAAAGCTCTATCTACAGATCTTAAATCTCTTTTGTTAAATAAAGCTAGTGAGATAGAATCAGCCTATAGTAAATCTAAACTGACTGTGTTTGGAGGACGTGAGATTATAGAAAAGGATAAGGGACTCTTTACTAAAATTGAATAGAAGTTAAACTGCTACGATTATAATATTCCTTGGAGGATCTTTTAAAAAAGAGGATCCTCCATGGAATATAAATAAATAAAAAAATAAAAAAATAAACTCTATTAAGTCTTGTCATCTGTATCAGTATCTAGATCGATATTTAAATCTTCTTTTTGAAACCAGGCAGCAACAGCTTCTGCTACATTTCGACTAAATCCACGATCTATAATATCTTCTATGGTAGCTTCTTTAAGCTGATCTATTCCTTCAAAACTTGTTAGTAATTTTTTTGCAGTTTTTTCTCCTACTCCAGGAATACTCGATAGATCAGAATGATGAAATACCTTGTTTCTTTTCTTTCTTTGAGCAGTTATAGCAAAACGGTGAGCTTCATCTCTTAACTGGGTAAAAAGTTTATAATCAAAGGAGGCTTCTTCCAATGGAATAGATCGCTCTCTTCCAGGAAGAAAAATTCTCTCATAAGTTCCTTCCCCACGTTCTTTTGCAATAGAGATAATATCCACTTTTTTTGATGGAGTGAAAGAAGAATCCTCTTCTTTTAAAAAACTATAAGCTTCTTCCATCCCTTGGATAGCACATGAGAGTTGTTGTTTTCCTCCATCTATTAAAATAAGATCTGGAATCGTATCTTCTCTCTCACCTCTTATAATTCTTCTTCTTACTACCTCTCTCATAGATTTAAAATCGTCTATTTCATGTTCTTTTAAATCTTTAATGATATAAGATCGATATAAATTTTTATCAGATACAGCATCAATAAAACAAACACAAGAAGCTACGGTGTTTGTTCCTTGAAGATGAGATATATCAATACATTCTATTCTATGAGGAAAATTAATTAATTTAAATCTTTCTTGAAGTTTTACAAGTGAAGTTTTTTTATGATACAGAGTACGTTGTTCCTCATGAAGATTATAACTAGCATTTTTAGAAGCTATCTCCATAAGTTTTTTAGTCTCACCTCGAGAAGGATACCTGACGGTGGTTTTGATATCGTGATTAAAACCAGATTGAATAAAATCTAAGATTGTATCTATATTTTCAAGTTTTTCTTCAAGTATTAAAGTTCTAGGAAGAGGTCTAGATTCATAATATTGAACTAAAAACTCCTCTAAGATGTTTTTTCTATCTTGAAATGAAGTAAAAAAGAAAGACTCTTGTCCTAAAAGCTTTTCATCTCTTATCTGTAAAACTTCAACACTACAAAGATCATCTTCTTTATAACAATAGATAACATCTGCTTCAGCTATTCCTACTACCACATACTGTTTGGATTCATATTGCTCTAGAGCTTGGAGTTGATCTCGGTATTTTGCAGCTAGAAGATACTCCTGTTTTTGAGAATAATCTAACATGGTTTGTCTTATAGTCTCTTTAACTTGTTTGTTTCTTCCCATAAGAAAGGATACAGCATTATTTACAACATCTAGATATAACTTCTTATCTACTTCCATACAACAAGGTCCTAGACACATGTTCATATCGTAGTAAGAACACACCCTCTTTCTTCTTTGAAACTCCTGACGAGAACATTTTATGGTTTGAAAAATCTCACTAGCTACTTTTAAAATAAGCTTAAGTTGTCCTTCATTACTAAAAGGACCAATGTAGAAAGCTGAATCTGTTTTCTTTCTAACCTTTTCAATTCTAGGCCAACTTTCTTTAAAATTAATCCTCAAGTACGGATACTCCTTACCGTCTTTAAGTAGAATGTTATATTTAGGGTTATGTAGTTTTATTAGGTTTCTCTCTAATAGAAAAGCTTCAGACTCAGAGTTAGTAAGAATAATTTCAAAATCTTTTATAAAGGATACTAGTACCTTGGTCTTTATATCTTTTTTATCCTTGGATATAAAATAAGAAGACACCCTATTTTTTAAATTTTTAGCCTTACCTACATATATGATAGTATCAGTAGAATCTTTCATAAGATATACCCCAGAGGAAGTAGGAAGATTTTTAAGCTTTTCCTTTATAAAATTAGAAGTTTTTTGATCTATATGTCCACCAGGCTGATTCATAAAAAAACACCATCATTAGTTAATTAACCACAACACTTAAAGTATAACAGTAGATAAAAAAAGAACAATCAATTTTCGGGCTATCGGCTTGAAACAAAAGGATATTTTTATTGAGATTGGAGACTATATTTATTAAAATCAGAGAGTATGTTGATATGTAGATGAGGGCGTTTGTATGAATTATTTTCATTGGAATTTTGATCCTGAGATTTTTTCTAATTTTTATTTTCCAAAAATGTGGCTGATTATAACTTGTGTTGGGTTATATTTACTCTTTTTGTATTTTAATAGACATTCTGACTCTACTAAAAAGTCGGTAATTCGTGAGTGTATATTTTGGATAGTTTTAGTAGGAGCTCTGGTAGGTGGATGGTTTTTATGTCCCGAGGTACTATTCAATAAATCAGATATTTCACCTAGATGGTATGGGGTAAGTTTTGCTACGGGGCTTCTTTTAGGATATTTTATCGTAGATAGAATGGCTAGATATGAAGGTATAGATACCGCAGTTCTTTCGAAATTATTTGCTTATATTGTTTTAGGAACCGTGGTAGGAGCTAGACTTGGTCACTGTCTTTTTTATGAACCGGGGTATTATCTATCTAACCCTATGCAGATACTTGCTATATGGAAGGGAGGTCTTGCAAGTCATGGTGGTACTTGTGGAGTAGCTATCTGTATTATCCTATTTGCTCTATGGAACAAGGAACTGTCTATGTCTTGGATTCTTGATAGGTGTTCACTGGCATCGGCACTTACCGCGGCATTTATAAGACTTGGAAACTTCTTTAACTCAGAGATCATAGGAGTTCAAACTGAGGTTCCTTGGGCTGTAGTATTTGAAAAAGTAGATCAGCTTCCAAGACATCCAACCCAGTTATATGAAGCTATTTCATATCTTATAAGTTTTTTAATACTTCTAGGAATTTATATATTTAAAAAAGCAAATATTAAAAAAGGACTACTTTTGGGATGGTTGTTTATCCTGGTATTTGGTTCAAGGTTCTTTATAGAATTTGTAAAAATTGAACAAGTAGATTTTGAAAAAGGGATGTTTATAAATATGGGACAAATTCTAAGTATTCCTTTTGTTCTTACTGGAATTTTCTTTGTTTGTGGAGGATATTCGTGGCTCGAATCTAAGTTTAGATTTATCCAAAAATTAGAACATACCAGTAATGATATAAAAGCTAGTAGAGAACTTATATCAATTTCATCTAATAAGAAGAAAATTAAAAAACAACAAAGAAGAAAATAAGATAAAAGAATTATAAATTATAATAACATGATAGAATATAGAGGATCTTTAAGATGTGTACGGATAAAGATAATAAGTATGTAAACTTTATTCCAGTAAAATCATCAATTAACTGGGATGAGTATTTTATGGTTCAGGCGATGATAGCAAGTTTTAAAAGTAAGGATCCATCTACTAAGGTAGGATGTGTATTTGTTGATGATAATAATCATCAACTCAGTATGGGATATAA
>CACXFL010000107.1 GCA_902766925.1 uncultured bacterium
CTTTTTACCAAATGTCAAAAATTATCTTAAGGTTATTTTTATAAACCTATCAAGGGTAGAAAACTGATGTCTTCTCGAGTTTCACCTACGTTTATGATTGAGTTAAAAAATATTATTGTAAGAAGTATAGACTAACAGCTTTAAGTTATATAGCTTAACTAAAAAACTTTTGAATAAATTTATAGCAGGAATAATCCCTATTATTCCTTAATATCAACAGTTTTGTTGTACTCAGCTAATAGTTTTTATTGAATTATCAGGGTATAATATAGTTTAATAGTATTTTATTTTAAATGAAACTTATTAACTCGATTATTGTATGGAAGAAAATTTAAACATTACCGATATAAAACAATCTGGACTTTCAGATTCTGATACCAAGCTGATACAAAGAGAGCTTGAAATACATGAGAAAGTAAAACTTGCTGTAAAAAAACAAGCTCTTCTCAATAGAGTTATCTCTTCTGATGATATAACCCGTGAGATCGAAGAGTTAAGAGAACAAGCAATCGAGGCTCACTCTTTTGATCTACCTACTTTTGTTCAACAAATAGAGATACAAAAAAAACTTCTTACTAGAAAAAAACCTGTACCTCTACCAGATTTAAGATCTCCTTATTTTGCTCATATAGAAATATTTCAAAATGGAAAACTTCAAGATATTCTGATAGGACACGAAACTTTTATAGATAATGAACTTGATGTTAAAATCATAGATTGGAGAAATGCTCCAATTGCTCATGTATTTTTTGAGTATAGAGTTGGAGATTCTTACGAAGAAAATATTAAAGGAAGAGTATTTCAAGGAGAAGTAAAACTAAGAAATATCCTTACTTTTGAAAAAGGAGTTCTATCTGGGATAAAACTGGATTCAGTTAATCTAATGCTTGATAATGGAACATGGATCAGACAAGAATCTACTCTTTGTGAACTTAAAGGAGGCCAGTCTCAAGCAACTCGTGGATTTACCTATACCGGTAGATCTACTCTTAATTTTGAGATCTCTTCCTTACTAGATCAAGATCAGTACCAAGCTTTAAACCAGGATGAATCTAAACCTCTACTGATTCTAGGACAAGCTGGATGTGGAAAAACTACCGTAGCGCTCCATAGAATTTCCTCGCTGTTCTATAAGGATCCTCAGAAGTTTACTCAACATAAACAACTAGTTCTGGTTCCTGCTGAGGGACTGGCAAGACTGAGTAGAAAACTTCTAGCTAACCTTCGAATGGAAAAAGTAAGGGTAATGACTTTTGATGATTGGATGAGTTGGCAATGTAGATATCTTATAAAAGATCTTCCTACTACCACGGTACTGGATACTCCTCCTAGAGTATCTAGATTTAAAAGAAGTTCCGGGATACTAAAAGTACTTCCTCTTTTAGAAAAGATTAGAATCAAAGATTTTTCAAATCAGGTTAAAGACAAGCTGTATTTTATTCCTAAAGCTGCTTCTTATTTTGAAACAGCAATATGTTCTCATCTTACAGATAGAGTAAAACTTCTAAGAGCTTTCTGTCAAAAAGAACTTGAAGGACAAAATATAAATCAACAAACCCGGGATAAAAGAAAATCATTGGTTGATAATGTATGTTCCTCACTATATCAACAGATCTTTTGGATTGGGAGAGACAGGATAGAGCTTCTATCTAATATGGATTTACTAAACAAGGTAATAGAATATTCCACCGGACTTCAACCTTCTATAGCTAAAGAGGTTTATGCAAGAGGTGTTCTACAGTTTTCTGAAAAAACTGAATCGGTTCCAGAAGGATTTGATCCTGTAGATAACAAAGCTATAGATGAGGATACTCCTTTTGATTTAGCAGACACTATAGATATTGAAGACTACTCTATAATGTTAGCAATCTTAAGACAATACACCGGGGATATGGCTACTCCTCTAGCTAGGATTCATACCTATTCCCATATAGTACTAGATGAAGCTCAAGAACTTAGTCCTGTAGATCTAAGTGTTATATCTTCTACCTTAGAGGAAGATAGTAGTGTAACTATAGCTGGAGATGGAGTCCAACAAACAGATGAGACTACAGTATTTTCAAGTTGGGAAGAAGTTCTCACAGCTCTTAAAGTAGAACATGTTGATCCTCTATTTTTAAAGACGAACTACAGAACTACAAGACAAATCTTCGAGTATGCTAACAAAATTCTTGCAGGAGGTTCCTCCACCCAGGTATCTTTTACTACTCGTTCTATTAAAGATGGACCTAGGGTTAACTTTACGAGGTATTTTGATGAAGGGATATCTTATCTGGAGTTAAAAGATGTAGTTGAAAATCTTATGTACAAGGAGCCTAAAAGTTCTTTGGCTATAATATGTAAAGATAGTTCTAAAGCAGAGTCTGTGTTCGAAATATTAAAAGATAGTGGAAACGTAAGACTTGTAACCGATGGAAAATTTGAATTTACTCCTGGGGTAGATATTACAACTGTTCCTGAAATCAAAGGATTAGAATTTGACTATGTGATTATTCCTGATGCAGATTCTAAGACTTATCCTGATACAGATGAGGCTAGACGTGCTCTGCATGTAGCAGTCACCAGAGCTATTCATCAGCTTTGGGTTCTTTGTGTTGGGGTAAAATCTTTTATTCTTCCTGAACAATAGGATATTGTATAAAATTAGATGGTATTAGGTTGCTTAATTTTCTACTTGAGTATAACGTAGCCTAAGCGATGGAAACTTATTTTTATGTTTAACAACTAACTTTAAATGAGGGTATCTATGTCAGTGTTTGCTATTTTTGCGGTGGTTATTGCAGTTATTTTTTGTATCAGGATTAATAAGAAAAATAGTACTTTAAAAGAGTTTTGGCAAAAAACTTCAAAAGAGGCTTTATTTTTAAGAACTCAACTATCTAAAAAAGAAAACGAGCTGAGTTCTGCACTGAATAAAATAGCTTTACTTCAAAATTCTAACCAAGATTTAGAAAAAGAAAATGCTGAAAAGAGTGAAACTATCCTTTCTATGGAAAAAGCTGAAGCAACCTCTTTAACTTATTTTAAAAATGAGATAAAAAGACTTACCCTCAACCTTACTAACTACAAAGAACAAATAGATGTCATGGGAGAACAGTTAAAAATTTCTGATAAAGAAAGAAACCAAGCTGTGAGAGATCTTGCAAGTTTTAAAGAAAAATCTTCTTTGATGTCTCCTATATCTCAAGAAGATCTAGACGGTCTTCAATCTAAGGTAGTAACTCTAACCGATGAAAATATAGCTCTTAAAACAAAGATTCAAAACCTTGAGTCAGGGACTATAGAAAAGATGAAAGAGGAGCAAAAGCAATATCAAGCTGATATTTTAAAACTTAAAAAGAACCTTATCAACTCTTCATTCTTATATAAAGGAATGAGAGGACTAAAAGAAATGGCAGAAGAGAGGAACCGTAACCTTGAGGTTGCTGTAAGAACCCTTTCAACCTGGGTATTAAAACAAAAAAATATTGAGTTTGATACAGATTCATCCTCTCCAATAGGCCCTATTCTAGGAGAAGCTCTTGAAAGTATTGGATCTTGTTTAATTGAAGAAGAAAGTGCTGTAGATATTCAAGAATAATTATCAGTCAACTACCCATCACCTAAAGTGATTGGGCTTGTAACTGCCCAGTTGTACAAGCGACATTATGTCTTCAACCTTTAACCCCAATAGATATTGCTACCTATCGTGGCGTTACATCATGGGGTGATTGACTGCACCCCTTACGATAGAGCTTGCTCTATCGTAA
>CACXFL010000108.1 GCA_902766925.1 uncultured bacterium
ACTACCACTACTCCACAAGTAGTTCAAAGAATATCATATCCTTATAGACCTATAGTTACTCTATATTCTGATGGATCTGTAACTGCTATAGAAAAGAAAAAGCAATCAAAAAATAGAATAGCTTTTTCCGAGGTAGCTCACCTACTAAAATCTGGAGTAAAAAAACTTTACTATGATGACAGTTATCCTATAGCTATAGCTGCCTTAAAATACGATGGAACGGTTGTTACTTGGGGCAGTAAAGGTTTTGGAGGAGATTCTTCAAAGGTATCTCACCTTCTAGTTAATGTTAAAGAAATATATGGGAATACCTGGGGATTTGCAGCCCTAAGATCTGATGGAGCTGTAATTTGCTGGGGAGACGATCCTATGGTAATACAATTTAATAAAATATCAGATAAACTATCCTCGGGAGTTATTCAACTTGTTATTACTGGGGATGCTTATGCAGTACTCAAAGAAGATGGAACAGTTATTACTTGGGGAACTCCATCTGAAGGAGGAGATAGTTCCAAGGTTAGTGACAAGCTAGTTAATGTAAAAAAACTTTATTCAAACCACCGAGCATTTGTTGCAGTAAAAGAAGATGGCACAGTTATTAGTTGGGGTAGTAGATTTGATGGAGGAGATAACTCTTTTGTATCAGATCAGCTGGTTAATGTAGTAGAAATCTATTCCGGTAAATCTGCTTTTGTAGCTCAAAGAAAAGATGGGTCTTTGATAGGTTGGGGAGATAAAAAGAATGTAGAAGAACTGCTTGATGAACTCCATAAAAAATTTAGTTCATCAACCAATAAAAATCAGCATAACACTTTTTTAGATACTACAAAGACATAATACATTTAGGCCAGATGGTACTATCTATCTGGCCTTTTTAAACCCTACAATAAAAAACTTAACTGGTATTGATTTAAATATTTTAGGAGTTTAAAAAATGAGATTTCCAGTTTCAGCTTCAGTTTCAGTTTCACTACTTTTGATACTTTTAATATCCAAAAGTTCCTATGGATTTACAAATATTTACGGAGACAATCAAGGTTTTACTCTTATAGTATCCACTAATCAAATAGCTAACCAATATATCTCAGTATTTAGTAAAGAATTTATTACCTACTCACAAAATTTAAATAAAAAAGAACAATCAAGTTCTACTCCTTCTAAAGTCCTAAAAATAGTGAAAGAAATTAAAACCGGCAAAGATAGTTCATTCGTTCTACTAGGATCTATCGTTACCTGGGGATCCAAAAAACACGGAGGAGATAGCTCCTCAGTTTTAGATCAGCTAACTGATATTCAAGTCATCTATTCTCTTGCATTTTCTTTTATAACAATAAAAAAAGACACCTCTATTATAGGTTGGGGGGATTCAAATTGGACCGAGGAACTTTTATCCGAGAAAGCCCGTGAACTTAACCCATACGATCAATCTTTTACACCAGGATATATAACACTAAGATCAGATGATCCACTAGTAGGATCATCTGATCTTATAGATTAATTATAAGAAAGGATATTTTATTAGTTTTAATTATTTTTACTTAATCTAATTACTTAGGGATAGACTTATGAGATTTATTATTTCCACATTCTTAATGTTTCTGATTAACTTACCTGTTTCTACTTTTGCAAGTTCTAATCCAGAAAGTTCATCTAATTTTTTATCACGAGTTAAAAACTCATGTATTTCCTTATTTAACAAAGTAGATGAGATATCTACTTTCGAGCAGGTTCACACTAATCTTCATAAAACTCTTGATAAACTACCTAATAAAATACCACCTGTAGTTATAAAGATTATTCCAAATAAATCTTCTCATGCTTTTTTATTTAGTGATGGAACAGTCTCTGCTTCTGGCAAACGTCATTCTGGAGGAATTATTCCTACTGAAATATCAGCAAGACTTCATGATATCATAGATATCAAAGCTACTGATTTTTCATATGCTGCTTTAAGATCTGATGGATCAGTTATTACCTGGGGAAATCCAAAATACGGAGGAGACTCTTCTGAAGTATCTACTAAACTATCATCAAAAGTTAAAAGAATTCTTTCTAACAAGATGGCTTTTGTTGCCATTAAAGAAGATGGCTCTACTATTAGTTGGGGAGATCCTGATTCTATAAAATTACTTCTTAGCTCACTTGACAGCTCTTCTTCATCAACTGATCAAGAATCAGTAGATGAATCCTACTATGATGTTTATTCTACCAATCTTACAGATCATCCATCTTCTAAACCTATAAAATATAAAACTATTATAGGAGCAACTGCTAGCCTATATGATGATGGAACTATGGTTATCTACAAACATAAGGTGGAATATTTTGGATCTTTATCTATAACACATCTTTCTAAAGTTCTTTATAAACTAGAAGATATAGTAGATATATCAGCTTCTAACACCATCATAACCGCTCTTAGAAAAGATGGTCGTATTATTATTTGGAAAGATCCTACACCACCATACCTTTTGGATAATCTAGATGATGTAGTTCAGATACAATCAAACGCGGGAGCTTTTGCAGCACTCAAATCTAACGGTTCTGTATTTACATTCGGTAGTTCTTACTATGGAGGAGATTCTTCCCTAGTAGCAGATAAACTATCTTCAGGAGTAAAAACAATTGTTGCAACAAGATTTGCATTTGCAGCTATAAAATATGATGGATCTGTTGTTAGTTGGGGAGCTAGTAAAGAAGGAGGAGACAGTTCCCGAGTTTCATCCCAATTACAATCTGGGGTTATATCTATTAGTGCTACTGATGAAGCTTTTAGTGCTTTAAAAGATGATGGTTCCGTAGTTTCTTGGGGAGAAAAATTATACGGAGGAAATCAAAGAAGTGTAGCAAAACTATTACAATCTGGAGTTATTTCACTAGTAGCTTCAAGTTCTACTTTTACAGCTTTAAAAAATGATGGAACCCTTGTTAGTTGGGGAGATCCTTTTACGGTTAAAGTATTTCGTATGCTTTCTAAAAAACTTATTAATGTAAAAGCTGTTTATACAAATGATAGAGCTTTTGTAGCAGTGAGAGAAGATGACTCTACTATTAGTTGGGGAAATCCTTTCTTAATAGAAAGACTACTGGATACTTTAGCTATGTTACAAAAATCATCTAAGGATAAGGATAGTTCTACTCATAAAGAAAAACACTCCAGTGAGTCTTATATAGATAATGATATTAATAATTAACTAGTTAAAAAGAGGGTATCATGAGATTTTTTACTAAAATAATTTTTCTACTTTTAATTTTTCACTCTTCCTTTGGTTTTTCTTCTAATACTGATACTGATAGCAGCTCATCTAGGTTTATATCAGAAATTAAAGATTCCTGTAGATCTTTATTTTCCAGGATCAACCGATTTCCTATAAAGCATCTTTATAATACTGAATCCTCAATCATTCTATACTCTGATGGATCCTTGGAGCTTGAAGGCACAAAACCATACGGCAAAGATTCTGTCCCAGCCCCAATTTTAAAAGAACTTCATGATATTATAGATATTCAAAAAACAGACGAAGCTTTTGCAGCACTGAGAAAAGATGGAAAAGTATTTTCCTGGGGCAATTTAAACTGGGATAGATATTTCTCCGGAACTCAAGATCCACTACTTACAGATGTTAAACAAATTGTTTCTGATCATACTGGTTTTTTTGCTTTAAGAAATGATAGTTCTGTAACTAGTTGGGGACTAATAAGTTATTTTAGTAAGCCTTCTAATCCAGAAGTTTATGAATTTATAAAAAGTGGAGTTAAAAAACTCTATGCAACTCATGGTGCCGTGGCAGCTTTGATGGAAGATAATAAAGTTAGGACTTGGGGAGATCCTGATTACGGAGGAGATTCTCATGAGGTTTCCGACAAACTAGTTAATGTTAAAGAAGTATATGCATCGAATATGGCTTTTGCAGCTTTAAAATTTGATGGATCTGTGGTTACTTGGAGCCAGCATTCTACTGGAGATAGTTCAAAGGTTGCAAATGAATTATCTTCAGGAGTTAAAGAAATCACTGTTAACCTCTATGCATTTGCTGCTAGAAAAGATGATGGAACGGTTATTAGTTGGGGTACACCTCACGTAGGAGGAGACAGTTTTGAGGTTAAAGATCAGTTAGTTAATATTAAAAAAGTATATGCTACTAATTTTGCTTTTGCAGCCCTAACAACCGATGGCACAGTTATTACTTGGGGAAATCCTAGCTCTGGAGGAGACAGTTCCTATGTTTCAGATCAGCTAGTTGATATTGTAGATATTTACACTTCTGGCATTGCTTTTGTAGCAATAAAAAAAGACGGCTCTTTTATTGGATGGGGAAATCCTGATTATGTAACACTTCCTTCTTCTAATGGATCAAAAGAAAGATTCAAACAACCTATACTATCAAAACAACTTCTAAAAGAAGTAAAACTCTATTTATCTAACAAAGCTAAAGAACAAGGATCTGAGAGTACTAAAAAAATTGTTAAAAACGATGAAGCTACCCTTACTCTATTCCAGAGTGGAAAAATCAAAGTATCTGGTAATCTTAATTATGGAGGAGACATCTCAGCTATAAAAGATGAACTCCACGATATCGTAGATGTTAAATCCACTGTTTCTTCATTTGCAGCACTGAGAAAAGATTCTACTCTTTTTGTTTGGGGAGAAGAAAATAGAATAATAGAGGATGTTATCTCCGTAGAATCAACAGGTGGAGCTTTTGCAGTACTAAGATCTAATGGCTCAGTGCTTACATTTGGAAACATTAATTACGGAGGAGATAGCTCCATGGTAGCTACTAAATTAAAATCTGAAGTTAAAAAGATTTTTGCTACCTACTATGCATTTACTGCACTAAAAGAAGATGGAACGGTTGTTTCCTGGGGAGACAGGGAATTTGGAGGAGACTCTTCTTTTGTTTCAAACGAGTTAGTTAACATTAAAGAGATTTATTCAAACTCTCGTTCTTTTGTAGCTCTAAGAGAAGACGCTCAGATTATAGGATGGGGAGAAAAAGATTCACTATCTGAACTTCTTAATTCATTAAATATAAAAGATGATTCAAACACTAAAACTTAGTTAACCACAAGATACTTAATTATAAAGTATCTAGATACCAATGTTTCTAAACTACTTATGAAGATTTTTTATTTAACAAAATATAAGGAGAAGACATATGAGATTTTTTATTTCTTTAAGTTTAGTTTTTTTATTTTTACAATCATCCATAAGTTTTGCTGAAGATTTCTCTGATAACAGCGATTGCAAAGTTGTGTTTTTAGGTGGTTCAAAAATTTCAAGTACAAATCCATCAAACCAAAAGGAGCCAGTAAAAACCGTTTTTACTTCCGCTGATCGTATAATAGTTGATTTGTACGATGATGGATCTATTGTTGTAAAAAAAAGAATTTTTTCCAATCCTCAACCTTATTCATATTCGGTTCTTGATAACCTTGCACCAGAGCTCCTTCATGATATCGTAGATATCACAGCTACATACTACGAATGTTATGCTCTAAGAAAAGATGGAGTTCTTATTATGATTGGTGATTATGAGCATCCAGATTCTTCTCCAAAAATATTGTTTGAAAATGTTATAACTGTTGTAGGAAGTGTTCTGGCTATTGCTGGAATCCAGGAAATTCAAGGAGTACGTTCCGGATTTACTTACGGTCGTACATTTGGTGGTGATTCTTCCAAGATTCTTGACAAAATCTCCAGCAATGTTCTAGATGTTGTTGCAAACTGTTTTGCTTTTTCTTTCAGAGTAACAGATGGATCAGATACAACAGTTGTTAGTTTAGGAGCCCCTGAATACGAGGGAGATTCATCTTCGGTTGCTGACAAATTACATGATATTGTAAAGGTTGAACCTAACGATTATTTTTCAGGTTTCATTGCAACAAGAAGAGATGGGAGCAAAGTTTCTTGGGGGGAGAAGAGTAAATAAGATCACGATAATTTAAATCAAATACCCTTAGGTTGTTTGATTTTTATATTATATCTATAGTTAGAAAGGGGTAGCTACCATGAGATTTTTTATTTCTTTAAGTTTAATAGGTTTATTATTTCAATCTACAATGGGTTTTGCAGATAGTGAAAGTTGGTTTAAATCTTTTGTAGATAAAACTCTAACTAAAACTCTAACAACATGTGCTTCTTTTTTCAGTGAAACAAAAAAAATAGTTAGCAATTCTGGAGCTGAGCTTACTCTATTTAAATTTGGACGTGTTCATGTTTTTGGCAGTCCTTATTATGGAGGACTTATTCCTTATAAATACCTTGGTCAAATGCATCATATTATAGATATTGAAGTGCTTGATAACGATCAAGGTTTTTCTCTACAGAGAGAAGATGGAACTAGTTTTGTTTTTGGAACTGCTTCCAGTTATTATAGAGAAGAACTCGATCGTATAGTAGGACTTAAAGAATATTATAATCAAGAGGATAAAACAGAGTTCTATAAAGCTTTGACTAACATGCTAGATTATTACCCTGAATCTGATGAAGCAGTTAAAGATTCTACTTCAATCTACAAACAATTATTCTATGAAACATCTACGCTTACCGCAAATCCAAATGCTACTGTGTATGAAATTAAATCTAAGGGTTCTATTCAAACCCATCGTATTCTTAAAGGTAGATTAGAAGGTATTAGAAAAATATATAATGCACTTACAGAAACAGATTTTACAAAAGAATCTTTTAACCGAAGTGTTATTAACTCTTCAGATACTGACATAGATATAAGCAGTGATG
>CACXFL010000109.1 GCA_902766925.1 uncultured bacterium
AACGGAGAGGTTCAAATTCTAGAACCTGGAACTGAAAATATTCGTGTTACTTATCCTATTCCTTATGGATCAATTCTTTTCGTAGAAGAAGGACAAGAACTTGAAGCTGGTTCCACCGTTGCAGAATGGGATTCTTTCGCAGTTTCTATCATAGCTAACAGCGATGGTAAAGCTAGATACGTAGATCTAGAAGAAGGAAGATCCTTGGAAGAAAAAATCGATGAAATTACCTTCCTTACTCGTAAGGTAGTAATTGAATCTAAGGGAACAGCACTAAAACCTTCTATCCAAGTTGTTGAAGGTGATAGTGAAAGTGAAAAAGATGTTAAGTATCCTTTGCCAACCGGAGCTATTATCTTTGTTGATGATGGAGCTGAAATAAAAGCTGGGGATATTCTAGCTAAGATTCCTAGATCAGTTTCTAAGACTAAGGATATCACAGGGGGGCTTCCTAGAGTTGCAGAACTATTTGAAGCTAGAAAACCTAAAGATGTTGCTATCCTGTCAGAAATTGACGGGGAAGTATCTTTCGGAGCTGATACTAAAGGTAAACGTAAAGTTATTGTTACTGCTGAAGATGGGGAACAAAGAGAATATCTTGTTCCTAAAGCAAGACACGTACTTGTTACTGATGGTGATTATGTTCGTAAGGGAGAAGCTATTGTTGATGGAGCTCAAAATCCTCATGATATTCTATCCATTATGGGTGTTATTCCTCTATCAAGATATTTGGTTGATGAAGTTCAAGCAATTTATAAGTTACAAGGTGTTAAGATTAACGATAAACATATAGAAATTATCGTAAGACAAATGCTTAGAAGAGTTAGAATCCTAGAATCTGGTGATTCTAAGTTCTTACCAGGAGAACAAGTTGAAAGAGCTGAAATTGAAGATATCAACGAAGCTCTGACTGCTCAAGGTAAAGAACCTGCTACTTATGAACCATTGCTTCTAGGTATTACAAAAGCATCATTGTCTACCGAAAGCTTTATTTCTGCTGCTTCATTCCAAGAAACTACTAAAGTTTTGACTGAAGCTGCCATAAATTCTAAGGTAGATTACCTGAGAGGTCTAAAAGAAAACGTTACTATGGGTAGGTTAATTCCTGCAGGTACTGGTAACAGTGTTTATCATAACCTCAAATCTAAGGTAAATCAGGCTGAAACAGGTGGAGATGTTGCTTAAATTGTAGCGTGTTAAGTATTTTTATGTATAAGTCTTATATTTAAGGCTTGATTTAGATAGGTGATTTTGTTAGGGTTGATCCCTAGTTATGTTTTTAGATATTGAAAAGGATATAAAATGCCAACGATTAATCAGTTAGTTGCTCAAAGAAGAGAGATTCAAAAAGGAAAATCTAAGAGTCCTGCTTTGAAGGGATGTCCTCAAAGAAAGGGTGTATGTGTTCGTGTTTATACAAGAACTCCTAAAAAACCTAACTCAGCTTTACGTAAGGTAGCAAGGGTTAGATTAACCAACGGTATGGAAGTAACCTCATACATTGGTGGAGAAGGTCATAACTTACAAGAACACAGTGTTGTACTCGTTAGAGGTGGAAAAGTTAAGGATCTTCCTGGGGTAAGATACCATACAGTTAGGGGTACCTTGGATTGTTCTGGTGTTGAAGCTAGAAGAAAAGGAAGAAGTAAATACGGAGCTAAAAAACCTAAAAAGAGTTAGTAGATAGTTTTTTGGTTTGGTTAAATTGGGATTTAGTGTTTTTTTATAATATTAACGGAGAATAGTATGCCACGTCGTCGTGAAGTTCCAAAAAGAGAGATTCTACCTGATCCAGTATATCAGGATGTAGTTGTTACTAAGTTTATTAACAGTATGATGTATGATGGGAAAAAGTCTGCTGCAGAAAAACAATTCTACGGTGCAATTAAAATATTGGAAGAAAAACAACCTGGAATGAGTGGGGTTGAAACTTTTAGACTTGCTCTAGAAAATGCTAAACCTTTACTAGAAGTAAGATCTCGTAGGGTTGGAGGCTCCAACTATCAAGTTCCAATCGAAGTTCGTCCAGTAAGAAGGCAAGCTCTTGCAATTCGTTGGATTATCGAATTTGCTCGTGGAAGAGCTGGAAAAAGTATGATGGAAAAACTTGCTGCAGAACTACTTGACGCTGCAAATAAGAGAGGTTCTACCATTAAACGTCGTGAAGATGTTCATAAGATGGCTGAAGCTAACAAAGCTTTCGCACATTTCCGTTGGTAATATTTATCGTAGGTTTATTAATTTTTATTTATCAATATTGGTTTCGTCTTTCTAAGGTAAAGGTCATAATGTGTATTATGACCTTTATTTTTTTACCAAAATACTTCATTATCTTTGGGTGTGTTTGTTGAATTTAGAACAGGAGAGATTTAATGGCTCCAGTAATTAATATATGTTTGGCTTCAGATGATAACTATGCGAAATACATGGGGCTTACTGTACTATCAGTTTTAAAAAGTGCTGCTCCAGAAGATAGATTAAAATTTTATATTCTAGGAGATGGAATAACACAAAGTTCTAAGGATAAGGTAGAGTCATTAAAAAAGATCAGAGATTTTGAAATAGAATGGTTTCAAATTGATATCAATGCTTTTAAAAACTTACAGAAGAATCATCTTCCTTATACAGCTTATGCAAGACTTTTGATTCCTCAGTATATAAAAGAAGATAGGGTGTTGTATCTTGATTGTGATATTTTTGTAAGAACCTCGTTAGCTTCCTTATTTAATGAAAAGATAGATTCGTACTATGCGTGTGCAGTCGAAGATTACTTTTTGAAAAATAGAGGATATCATAAAAAATTATTTAGTTATGATTCAGATAATAAGGATCATGATTTTTATTTTAACTCGGGTGTACTTCTTATAAATGTAAAGCTGTGGAGACAGGAAGGACTTCAAGAAAAACTTATTAAAAGAGGGGAAGATCCTTCTTGGACCTATGTACACGCAGATCAAGATGTTATTAATATGACTTTAAAAGGAAGAATAAAAAGACTAGATCCAAGGTGGAACGTAATGGATTATTTTTATATGCCAGATATATTTTTGGGGGAAGATATTTTTGAGAAGCTTCCTGAAATAATTAAAAATCCATACATAAGACATTTTAAAGGTTGGAAAAAAACTACTCTTTACCCTGGGCGTGATGAATACTATAAGATGATGCTGGAATCTCCTTGGAGTGAGTGTGCTGAACCAGATGATCCTAAGTTTATTGCGTATATGAAAAAGTTTTTTAGATATATGTGGAAACATCCACTTTGCTTATTTCAACCAAAAACTTATAAAAGATTGTATTATAGAGGATTTTTGGGTCTTATTCGTAGCTAGCTATCTTGGTTGTTTGTATCGAAGATATCTTAAGGAATTTTTATGAGTTCTACTATTAATATATGTTTAGCGTCCGATGAAGGATATGCAAAGTATCTTGGTCTAACGATACTGTCTATTTTAAAAAACTCAGGGCCAGAAGATTCCTTTAAGTTTTATATACTAGCTGATAGAATCAGTAAACAATCAAAAGATAAAGTTGAATCATTAAAGAGTGTTAAAGATTTTTCGATAGAGTGGATAAGTCTTGATATGAAAGTTTTTGAAAACTACCAAAAAAATGCTCTTCCTTATATAACTTATGCAAGAATTTTTATACCTCAGTTTGTTAAAGTTGATAAGGTACTCTACCTTGATTGTGATATATATGTAAGAACCTCGCTTGCTCCACTTTTTCATGAAGATATAGAATCCTATTGTGCTGGAGCGGTTGTTGATTATTGTGTACAAAGTAGAGGTTGGAATAAAAAGTTGTTTCAATCTGACTTAAAAGATATACGATATTTTAACGCAGGAGTTCTTCTTATTAATCTTAAACGATGGAGAGAAGAAAATATTCCTCAGAAACTAGTGAATCAGTGTGAAGATAGCTCAGTATCGTACAGATATGCAGATCAGGATGTAATAAACCTGGTACTCAAGGGAAAAATAAAAAGCCTAAATCCTAGATGGAATGTTATGAATTATTTTTATAGTACGGACCTATTTTTAAAAGAGAAGATATTTTCACAGCTAGCTGATATAATATCAAATCCTTTTATAAGACATTTTAAAGGATGGAAGAAAAATAATTTATTTCCTGGGCGAGATGAATATTTAAAACTAATGAAAGATTCTCCTTGGAGCGAGTATGTAGAGGAAGATGATCCAAGGTGGCAGGTGTATGTTAAAACTTTTTTCTCGTATATGTGGAGACATCCTCTATGTTTCTTGCTTCCAAGGTTTTATAAAAGATGGTACTACAGAGGGTTTTTAGGACTAATTAGAAGTTAATACTAAAAAAGAAAGTAAGTAATAGGAAAAAGGTATGGATAGTTTTTATAGAGTATCGTGTGTTTCTTTTAGTAGTCGTGTGGGAGATGTTAAGTATAACTGCGATCAAATTATAAAAATGTGGAAGAAAAAAGATACTTCTAAGGTATCACTGGTAGTTTTTCCAGAACTTTGTATATGTGGCTATACTTGTGAAGATATGCTGTTTCAAGAAGATTTTATAGCTAGAATCTATGATGGATTGAAGGAAATAATAGATCAGTCCAAAAAATTTGATTCTATTGCTGTGATTGGATGTCCTATTCTTTTCGAATCAAAACTATATGATTGTGCTGTTGTGATTCAAGGTGGAACAATATTGGGGGTAGTTCCTAAAACTTATATCAGTAACTGTTTTGAAGCTTATGAGAGACGTTGGTTTGCTCCAGGAGCTGGAATATGTGATAAATCTGTAAGAATTTTAGATCAGGATATAAATTTCGGTACGGATCTAATATTTAAAAAAGATGAGTATTTTTGTTTTGGAGTGGAACTTGCAGGAGATCTAAGAAATCTTATTCCACCAAGCTCATATCAGGCTTTAGCTGGAGCAACAGTTCTAGTAAATCTATCAGCAAGTTCAGAACTATTGTCTAAAACTCAAGGTAGAAGCCTTCTTGTAAACTCTCAAGCTAAACGTTGTAATGCTTTGTATATGTATGTAAGTAGTGGTAGTGGAGAATCTGGAAAGGATTATCTGTATCTTGGGGATGCTATTATTTCCGATATGGGAGTAGAAGTTGCTAGAACTAAAATGAGAGACGTTCAAAACAGTCAGGATGGACTTAGTGTAGATTATGACGTGGATCTAAAAAAAGTGTATTTTTCTCGTTTGAAAGAATCGCTACATTCAGATAATAAAATTCCACAATATAGGATTGTGCCAGTTAAGGCCGAATCTCTTTCAAAAGATGAGATTAATTTAAATTTATCTAAGACTCCTTTTATATCTTCCGATACCATCACTCAATTTGAAGAAGCAAAACTTTTTTTAACCTCGGCACTGTATCAGAGAATGAAAGCGGCTCGTGCCTCTAAATTTATAATAGGACTCTCTGGAGGAGCAGATTCTACCTTTGTAATGCTTATGGTAGTAGAAACTTGTAGACGTTTTGGAATTCCTCTTACCGATATAATAGCAATAAGTATGCCAGGGCTAGGAACCTCGGGTAGAACCAAAAATAATTCCAAGCTTCTAGCACAACTTCTTGGAACAAGTTTTTGTGAGATTGATATATCTTCTTCTATGGAAGATTATTTTAAGGATATAAATCTTAAAGATAAAAATAACGTGGCGTATGAAAACTCCCAGGCTAGACGCAGATCTTCTTTACTGTTTGATATAGCTAATAAAGAAGGTGGAATAAACCTTGGTACTGGGGATTTATCTGAAATATTTTTAGGATGGTGTACTTACGCTGGAGATCAGATGTCTTCATATAATATAAATGCAAGTCTTCCTAAAACTCTTATAAAACATTTTATCAGTATGTTTGCTGAATATGATTATAAGGATAATAGTGAAGTAGTTAGTGTATTAAAAGATATAGTAGATACTCCAATCTCACCAGAATTAAGACCTGGACAAAATACCGAAGAGTTAGTAGCTCCGTATGAACTGGTAGATTTTTTCATGTACTATTTTTTAAAGTGGGGATATGGATTTGAAAAATTGGTTTGTCTAACGGATAAAGTGTTTAATCAGGATGAAAAGAAATACCCTATAAAATATATTGAAGAGACTTTTAGAATGATTTTAAAAAGATATTATCAAAATCAATTTAAACGAAGTCCAAGTGTGGATGGGGTATGCATTACAGGAATAAGTCTATCTTCTCGTAGAGGAATAGGAGTTCCTTCAGATTTAGTAAATATTGATATATAATACGATAATTATAATTATAGTTATACTTTGGTGTTTTTAGGAATAGGTTATGGCTCAAGATTTAACGAAGTTAAGAAATATAGGAATAATGGCTCATATTGATGCTGGCAAAACTACAACTACAGAAAGACTTCTGTATTATACAGGGACTATTCATAGAATAGGAGAGGTTCATGATGGAGCTGCTACTATGGACTGGATGGTTCAAGAACAAGAAAGAGGTATTACTATAACATCTGCTGCTATAACTTGTTTTTGGAAAGATCACAGAATTAATATCATAGATACCCCAGCACACGTAGATTTTACTGTAGAGGTTGAAAGATCACTGAGAGT
>CACXFL010000110.1 GCA_902766925.1 uncultured bacterium
AAATATCCTCTCTTTTAGACATCAAAGATGCTTACCCTAAAATACTTTTAGCAAGAACTTATCAACCTGAATATCAATACGAAGGAATTAAAATAATAGATGTAGCAGACTGGCTTCAAAATACTTCGATAACATAGAAAATCCATACTCAGTTTCAGTTTAGAGTCGGCTGTTGTTTTATTTTCTTGTTGTTCTCTAAAATGGTAACCACCACGTAGTTTTAAATAGGTCAGTATCTGAAAAATTGTCGAATAGAATCTGGATTCCATATAAAAACGGTGTATTTTCTCACCTACTACTTACAAAAAAGGTACAAGATCCTAAAAACATCCTTGTTTTATCTTGTACCTTCTAAATGCGGTATCCTATAAAAAAACTGATACCATAAAAATATTTTCGTACTCGTTTTTAATTCTACTACATAGAGCAAGAAGCAATTTGTTCACTGGAGACATATTTTCCGGTACTGATAGTTTTCTTATGATCTTTATAATCTACATCAATAACAGACCCTACATCATATTTCTTTCTTTCCCAGTATTCTTCTTTCTTACCAATGTTATAGTTTTGTACAGGTCTTAAGTATCCTACTACCCTGGACCAAATTTCAGTTTCTCTACCACATTGAGGACAGGTTTTATGTTCTCCAGCTATATAGTTATGTTCTTCACATATAGAGAATGTTGGAGTAATTGAGATATAAGGTAGTTTATAGTTTGTAAATACATCCTTTATTATCTTTTTAGCATTAGCTGGATCTGTAATTTGTTCTCCAATATAGAGATGAAGAACCGTTCCTCCAGTATAAGAGCATTGAAGATCATCTTGAAGATCTAGGGTTTCAAAAATATCATCAGTATAACCTACTGGAAGCTGAGTTGAGTTAGTGTAATAAGGAACATCCTTACCAGAGGTTATGATATCTGGATATTTTTCTTTATCCAGAGCAGCTAACCTGTAACTTGTTCCTTCAGCAGGGGTAGCTTCTAGGTTATAGAAATGAGATGTTTCTTCTTGAATATTTTGAATCAGCTCTCTCATATAGTTCATAGTAGATTTAGCAAAGCTTTGTCCTTCAGGAGTTTCAAGTCCCTTACCTAAAAGATTCAAACAAGCTTCATGCATACCAATCACTCCTATTGTAGAGAAGTGATTTGTCCAATAGGAACCAAATCTCTTTTTGATATCTCCAAGATATCTTTTTGCAAATGGATACAGTCCAAGTTCCGTTTGTTTTTCAATTACTTTTCTTTTAATTTCCAGACTATTTTTAGCAATTTCTACTAGTTGCCAAAGTCTAGCACGGAACTCATTTTCTCCCTTACTGATATAAGCGATTTTTGGAAGATTAATGGTAACTACCCCAATGGATCCTGTAAGAGGGTTAGATCCAAAAAGTCCTCCTCCTCTTTTTCTTAGTTCCGAGGTATCAAGTCTAAGCCTACAACACATTGATAGAGCATCTTCAGGAGAAAGATCTGAGTTAACATAATTTGAAAAATATGGAATTCCATATTTTGCAGTTATTTTCATAAATTCATCAACAACAGGAGAATCCCAATCAAAATCTTTTGTTACATTAATTGTAGGAATTGGGAATGTAAATACTCTCCCCTTAGAATCTCCTTCCATCATAACTTCACAGAAGGCTTTATTTAATATATCCATTTCTGCTTGGAATTCTTTATATGTTTCTTTTTGAGGAACTCCACCTATGATAACAGGACGATCCTTCATAGTAGCAGGAACTTTTATATCAAATGTTAAATTAGAGAATGGACATTGAAAACCTACACGAGTAGGAACATTTAAATTAAATATAAACTCTTGTAGTGCTTGTTTTACTTGAGCGTATGTAAGATTATCATATCTTATAAAAGGAGCACAGTTTACATCAAATGAAGACCAAGCTTGAGCTCCAGCACATTCTCCTTGGGTTGTAAAAGTAGAGTTAACAATTTGACCTAAAAAAGATCTAAGATGCTTTGCAGGTTTTGATGCAACTTTTCCAGGAACCCCACCAAATCCCAAGGTTAAAAGTTGTTGAAGATCCCAACCAGCACAATAAGGTCCAAAAAATCCTAAATCATGAAGATGGATATCCCCATTAATATGAGCTTTTCTAATATCTTCAGTATATATTTCATTTAACCAATATTGTTTAGTAAAGGTTTCTCTAATATAGTTATTCATACCGTTAATAGATTTTTGGGTGTTAGCATTTTCTTTAATAGCCCAATCTTTATCTTCCAGGTAGTTATTAAACATATTAATGGTAGCACCTATCAGGGCATTACTTTCTCTCGCTACACGTCTTTTTTCTCTATATAGAATAAAAGCTTTAGCAGTTTTTGCATGGGTGTTTTCTATAAGTATTTTTTCTACACAATCTTGAATGTCTTCAACATGAACAGCTTCTTTGTCAGAATATTTCTTATCTAGTAGTTCTAATACCTGATCACATAGCTCTTCCGCCTTAGACCAATCATTTCCACCTACAGAAGAGGCTGCTTTAAATATAGCCCAAGCAATTCTTTCTTTCCTGAAAGGTAATACTTCCCCGTTTCTCTTACAAACTTTCTTTATCATAGATTCTCCTTCAACTAAAGACGACAACTCACCAACCCTGGCAACTCCCAGGACATAAATAACACCACTAATTTTTAATTTCTGATTAACTAAAAAAACAAATGAACTATTTTAAAATTTAAGATAACAAAAACTTGACTTCTATTTTTTTCTTATCCGCTGTTCCACTTCTTCCTCTTAAGTATTCTTCTCCGATCAACTACCACATTTACCCTCCTTAGTTTAGTTTTAACTTTCCTTATTCTCAAGGTTAAAACTTTTTTTCAGTTTTGGAAACTGTTTTTAACCTCTATATAAATATGATAAATATTCCTACATCTAGTGTCAATACATTTTATAAAACAATATATGTAGTGTTGCATTTTTTATTTTTAGTGTCTTGTTTTTTTCTTTTTATCTTGACAAACAAAAAAATATAACACCCATTTTTATTTTTTAAACACCAAAAATTTCATTCCAAAAAAATTAGTACAGGTACTAAAAGCAATTGAGATGATATTTGATATCTCTGCTCGAACTCCAACACAACTTACAAATACCTTGAGAACAATAAGTCCTCCTATCAAGGAAAAAATATATACCGAAAAGTATTTTATAATCTGAATACGATTTTTATTATCTATTTTTTCAGAGATATCTTCCTTCATAGAAGGATTACCATCTTCAAATGTCCATCTTTTATTGATAAGGTATGATAGAAAAATCCCTGCAACATATCCTGTAGCAGAAGAGATAAGATAATTAACCGATACACATCTAAAGAGTATTAAAAATATAATATAACTAAGGCTAGTAGTAATACTTCCTGTTATTAAAAATCTTAGGATTTGTCTAACCATTACTTTCATACTAACCACTTACCTTACTAGTCCACCTTATACGTATCTATTCCAAGTTTTTCGGCTCCTTGTAGATCTTTAACCTCGTTATCTCCTAGCATAATAACCTCACTAGCTTTTAATCCTAATTTTTTCAACGCTAACTTAAATATCTCTCTATATGGTTTTTCTTTTCCTGCCTCATCTGAAGTAACAAGATAATCAATATATTTATCCATCTTTAATTTTTTAAGCTTTTTAATCTGCATATCAGCTTGCATATCTGTAATTACTACTACAGGGATAGAATGAAGATAACAATATTTTAAAAAACTCGTAGCTTTACTGTCTGGTTTAATATTAGATAAAAAGCTATTCCAATAGAGTTTTTCTAATTTCAAAGCTACAAGATAAGCTCTTTTTATATTAACTGATTCCATCCATGACAGAAACAGAATATAACGGTTTCTACACATTCCATTAGGGTATAGTCTATCAATTACTATCTTTCTATGCTTTTGATAGCTAGTGTTAAAACTAACGAGATCTTCCGCTTTAAAAATAGATGGATATCTTTTTTTTAAATACTTTAAAACCTCTTCCAAACCTTTAATATGTGCTGGCCAATATGGATACAGTGTATCATCAAGGTCTATTAATACTGCTTTTTTAGTTTTAAATATCTGATTGCAATCTAGGTTAGGAAATTTAACTTTTGATTTTTTTATAAGAGCTTTTTTTTGATCCAATTTATCTTACTCCGGTACTGTTAATTCACTATATTGTAATTAGTTTAATATACTTACAGGATCTATACAACCATAGTATTTGCTGTTAATAAAATAGAAAATATTATCAATAACCAAACAAAAAAGAGAATAGATAATACGAAAAAGTCCTACTTAACATATAAGGTTAAGTAGGACTTTCTAATATTTCAAACCGAGTAAGAAGTTTCAATTACCACACAATTTTTATCAATTAAAATTGTGGGAATCCAAAGCTTGTTGTTGAAGTAGATCTAGTAGATTCATTTAATTTATAGTTAGGACTATCGATCATTACTTGGTGTTCACTTGAAGAGTAACCAGGCATTTGAACATTCTTAATATGTTCATAAGTTGTTTCTTGATATACTGCATATCCCCAGTTTCCAGATACGAATGGTTGAGAATAGCAAGAAGAACATGTGTTATTAACAACAACTGGAGCTGGTTGCCAGAATCTTGAACATTCATAAGAAGCACAACCTTGTCCTCTGAAAGAAATAAATCCACTATCCCATGGAGTAAGAGCATTTCCTACGCCTTCTAGAGTTCTACCAACTAGGTTCAAAGCTCCACCAACTACTCTACCAGCAAATCTAAGGATATGTTTTCCAGGGAACCAATAACATCCACCTACATAACCACATCTTCCAAATTCTGCACCGTATACAGAAGAGAAAGTATTATCAACCATAGGTCTATTCATATAATAACCTTGGAATTGATTAGAAGAAGTATTTGCTGTTTTAAGTTCTGAGATATCTCTTCTTTCAGCAGTAGCAAAAACTTGTTCAATTTTATTTTTGTCTTTAGCATCGTCTTCAGACATCATAGCTATTTCTATCTTACCAGTGTTTTCGCCGTTATCATCAAGTTGAGCTCTTGCAACCATAACTTGAGCTGCATTTTCTTCTTTAACTTGAGATCCGCAAGCTGCGGTTAAACATACTGCCATAGCTAACAAAGCACTTTTTAACATTAATTTTGTTCTCATGGAAACTCCTCCTCTAAAAGGTTTAATGTATTAATTGATGGTTAATTTATGTGCTTTATAGCTAATTTTTTACTCTTTGTCAAGCTTTTTGGTTATTTTTTTATCATTTTATATTAAAAAATAACCATATATTCTCTAATTCCTTATTTTATTAGACTTTTTAGGAGTAATTATTTTTTAAGTTAGAAACTTTTTTGATAGGTAGAATTAAAAGAGAGAAAGCACTAACTTATTAAAGTTAGTGCTTTCTCTCTTTTACACTAAACTATGGATGTTTTAATACTAATTACTCGGAATAAGTAAATTCTATAGATCTAGACGAGTTTTCCAAATCTTTTTTTGATGTAGAAAATACATAAGAAGAATCTTTTTCTTTAACATAGATAGTAGAAGAAGTAATATCAGATCCTATCATACCAGATACAAGATTAATCAAAATAGGGTTTGAACTAATATCTTTAGTTTCGTTTTTAGAAAAACTAATAAGACCAGATAATCCTGGAACACTCCCAACTATACCGTTTAGAACATCTTCTTTATAGGAGGTCATTGTTGCTTTAGTAAGTTGAGTATACATTTTATATATCTTCTTTGATTCATCTACTACTGTAAGTTTTGTGATAGTAGAACTTATATCAAATTTAGCTACCCTATTCGAGGTAGTACACCCAGAACCTGTATATAACGAAACAACCTCTTCTACTGTAGGAGAAGAGGTTGAAGTGATTTTTAAATTTAAAATAGCTTTATATCTAGATATAGCTGATTCATACAATCCGCTTTTATTCTGTGTACATTTTATAGAGTATTTACCCTCTTTTAATAACTCAATTCCTTCCACTGGTTCGGAATCATTAATTTCTGAGCTAGATACAGTACTAGACTCCGATACTACAGAAGAAGAACCTATAACATCCCCCCCTGAAGACCTTGCTTTTTTAGAAGTTGGTGCATTATTACAAGATAAAACAGTAAATCCTATCATAGTAAATAGAATTACACCCCTAATCAAAAATACGATATCTAATCTAACTAAATTTCCTTGTCTCATTTATCACCTCAATTAAATTAAATCTTTATCCTATCTAATAAAGTTCTCTATCTTAAAGTTCAGATTGATATTTATATTTTATTAGCTTACCAGGTATATTCAGCTCATTAAGTTCAGTAACAATACTAATATCAGGATTTTCTAATTTTATATGAAAATAGTTAGTTTCCCCTATTCTAAAATAACTTTTTTCTCTATCGGTAAGAATTTGAAGATAAAGTTCTTTGGTTTCATTAGATTTCCAATCACTAAAACCAGCAAATTGAAGGTTATTTAACTTATAAGTATTCTCATCAGTGTAAGGAGTAAGCTCTATTTTTGAAATTCTAAACTTAAATAAATAAATATCAGTTTCATATGTGCTTTCAAGTTCAAGTGGAGCTATATCATATTCCACAAGCTCATCCAAGTGTTCACAATTAGTAGAGGCATACGTGGTTGTACTTTGTTTTATAGAATCTTTAACTACTATAAACGTAGTGATCCAAGATCTTTGATTTGAATAATCTACCTGACACTCACTTGTATACTTTCCATGACTCAAAAGAGTATATACACTAACAGGGGAGGATGCGCTATTTACTTGTTCTATAGTAGCATCTGCTACTTTAGGAGTAGAAACTTTAGTTACCCTAGGATTACATCCTAAAATAAAACCAGAAGTACTCACTGCTACAACAACCAAATATCTACGGATAATCTTTTGAAAAAGTGAAACAAAAATTAATTGTTGATCCATATTTTCCGTATCCTTAAATAGGTTTAATCTTATTTTTTTATCATCATAGAAGAATCATTCAGCGAACTAAGATTGCTATTAACTCCAATAGAATTAGAAGAGGTATCAAATTTCATGAACCTTTTAATAGTAGTTTTTATTTTAGGTTCAAGATAGGAAGATATATCATCTGGAACAAATCTTTTTCCTGATATATCCTTAGGTTCATCTTGAACCCAATTATCTATCCCATAAATTTTATGTTGATTAAAATATTTTAACCTATCTTCATCGTGAACCGTAAATTTAGTTTCTTTCAGTAATAAGGATAAATTAAATGTATAGACAGGAGCCATGGATTCTGCAAGTTCAAGTGCAGTAAGAACGGAAGTTTCCGTTCTTACTCTAACTAAACTAGTACAATCTGCATCTAAAAACTCCTTATTTTCAAGAACCAAAACATTATCATCAATGCTAGCTTCCTCTTTGTAAAAAGAATCAGAATCTCCACTACCCTTATAACATTCTCCAATATAAGTTCCAGATTCAAGACGTATCCTGGAAAAACTAAGAGGATGCACATTTATTCCATATGTAGAAGTTGATTTAACATTCTCCTGGAATTGATCCTCATTTTGTGCATTTTGTTTCGAATAATTTTGATTATCCTTACATGACATGAGCAATAAAACTGCAGAAAAACAGAAACCCACCGTAATTATAGACAAAACTGAACCAGTGTATCGCATATCTTCTCATCCTTTATTTTTGAGACACCGAACTTTTCATTATAGGATAAATAATTTAGTTCAGTTAGGATCACACATATAGATATTGTTACAAAAAATACTCTGCTTTTAAAGATTAAAATTTTAAACTCTTCTTCCAAGCATAAAAGACTCTACTTTAAACAAGGAAAATAGAATACTTGCTTAGGCTAAGTAATTGACCAACTAACTAGATTGTTGTATACATATAGTGTTCTTTAGGTAGACTATTAGTATCGACTGTCATGTTGATTCAGTAGTATTCTTTATTTTTTCCAATGAAAATGCGATCTTAGCTCAGTTGGATTAGAGCATCAGGCTTCGAACCTGAGGGTCGGGGGTTCGAACCCTCCAGGTCGCGTTTTATCTAATGATTTCTATCTGTTATAAGATTTTCTAAATGTTTTGCTTATTCTTCCGATACGCTATTTACGAGTTAAAAAAAGGAGTTTTACTATGTCAACTAAAGAAGTTAATGAAAAACAAGTAGAAATCAAGGAAGAAAAAACCGTAAAAAAAGAACATCATCATGAGCACCTCGTAAGACCTAAAAAAGCTAGTAAATGGAGTTATGAAAGATGTTTGAAGTACTCAAAAAGATACCATTCTCAAGAAGAATGGAAAAAAGGATCTCCATCTAGCTATAAAGCAGCTGTATCTCATGGTTGGGTAGAA
>CACXFL010000111.1 GCA_902766925.1 uncultured bacterium
ATTTTAGAAGATGCTAAAGTTTCTGGTGATATCAGAGTTAAAGATTTAACTGAAGAACAAGAAAATGCAATTCGTAATGAAGTTGACAAAATCAAATTAGAAGGTGATTTACGTCGTGAGTCATCTTTAAACGTGAAACGTTTAATGGAAATTGGAAGCTATCGTGGTATTCGTCATAGAAGAAGTCTTCCAACTCGTGGACAACGTACTAGAACTAATGCAAGAACTTGTAAAGGTCCTAGACGTACTGTTGCTAATAAGAAGAAGTAAGGAGAGTAATTAACAATGTCTGAAACTGAAAACAAAGTAGAAACAGTTGAAACTGTTATTAAAGAAACTCCAACTGCTGAAGTGAAAAAAGAAGCTGCTGCAACTGAAGCTTCTGAAGCTCCTAAAACAACAGGTAGAAGAAGAAAAGGTAAGAAGGTTGTAGCTAAAGGGGTAGCTCATATCCATTCAACTTTCAATAATACAATTGTTACTATTTCTGATGTAACTGGAAATGTAGTATCATGGAGTTCAGCTGGAGCATTAGGTTATCGTGGCTCTAGAAAATCTACATCTTTCGCAGCTCAAATGGCAGGTGAAGCTGCAGCTAAAGCTGCAATGGGATTTGGCATGAAGAGTGTTGATGTTAATGTTAAAGGACCTGGTCCAGGACGTGAAGCTGCTGTAAGAGCATTACAAGTAGCAGGATTAGAAATTACAACTATTAATGATGTAACTCCTATTCCTCACAATGGATGCCGTCCTCCTAAACGTCCTAGAGGATAATAAAATTAATAGAAAGAAGGAAGAACAATACGATGCAAAAATTTGAAAGAGCTAATTTTGAAATAAAAGAATCCGATGAAAGTAATAATTATGCTAAGTTTGTTATTGAACCTTTAGAAAGAGGCTTTGGTACAACCATCGGAAACTCTTTAAGAAGAGTTCTTCTATCAAGTATGCCAGGTGGCGCTGTTTATTCAGTAAAAATTGATAATGTATATCATGAATTCACTGCTATTGACGGAGTAGTTGAAGATGTTACTGCTATTATTCTTAATATTAAAGAATTAGTAATGTTAATTGATACTGATGAAACATATACTTTAAGAATCAATGAAAAGGGTCCTAAGACTGTAACTGCTGGTGATATTGAATTACCTACTGGAGTTGAAATTTTAAATCCTGATCATGTAATCGCAACTATTGCACAAGGTGGCGAATTTGTGATGGAAATGAAAGCAAAAAATGGTAGAGGTTATGTATCAGCTGATGATAATAAACAATTATACCAAGTAGGATCAACTCAAGGAATTGGCACTATTTATACTGATTCTATTTATACACCAATTGAAAAAGTATCATATTCAGTTGAACCAACTCGTGTTGGCCAAAACTCACATTATGATAAATTAACATTAGAAATTTGGACAAATGGTGCTGTTCGTCCTGATGACGCTTTAGCATACGCTGCTAAAATAATTAAAGAACAACTTACAGTGTTCATTAACTTTGATGAAGTTGAAGATGTAGAAAAGAAAGCAGATGAATCTTTGAGTAATCGTCCTAAATTGAACGAAAACTTATTTAAAACAGTTGATTCTCTTGAACTTAGTGTTAGAGCTGCTAACTGCTTAGAAAATGCAAATATCAGATTTATTGGAGAACTTGTTACACGAACAGAGTCTGATATGTTAAAAACAAAGAATTTTGGTAGGAAATCTTTGAACGAAATAAAAGATATTCTTGCTGAAATGGGTTTGTATTTAGGAATGAAAATTGAAGGATTTGACCCTGCAATGCTTAGACGTGGCGAAATGAAGGGTTAGGTTTTTTTAGGGGTTATGTTTTACTTTTTTGAGGATTGAGGCCAAGTTATGAGGCATGGTGTAGGATATAAAAGATTAAGTATGAAGTCAGCTCACAGACGTACTCTGTTACGTAATATGGCAACTTCTTTGTTAAGACATGAACGTATCACAACTACTTTAGTTAAAGCTAAGGAGCTTAGAGGTGTTGTTGATCATGTGATTACCCTTGGAAAACGTGGGGATCTTCATGCTATTCGTCAAGTTTCATCTTTCTTGTATGATGATGATGTAACAAAAAAAGTTTTCTCAGATCTTTCTAAAAGATTTGCAGATAGATCTGGTGGGTACACTAGGATTTTAAAAACAGGTCCTAGATTAGGTGATGCAGCGGAATCTGCTATTATGGAACTTGTTGATTATAAAGCTCCAGCTACAGATAAATAGTTTTTTCTTTTGTATATAATTAAAGCGTGATTTCGTTATATATATGGCGATATCACGCTTTTTATTTTCTATCTATAATCAAACCTGATATAGTCTTCTTCTTGCTGTAATAGACAACGATCCAGGGTATCTACTGATTCTTGTGTAAAAAACCAAATAACACTGTTTGTTGTACAATGAGTTATTGATTCTTCTATAAGATAAATTCCGTAGGGTACAAAGGCCATGGTGTACCTGGAGTCTTCAAATAGACGTCTAGTTTTAAATTTAAGGTGTCTTTCTTCTATGTTTAATATTTTTGATACAAATTCTAAGTATTTTGCTGAACTTTTCGATCTGTCAATAAAACGATAATACCAGGCGTTATATATTAATTTACAGTAAAGTTTTTCTATCTCGAAAGCAAGGTAGGATTCGGTATCTACGAGTTTAGGAAATAAAAGTTTTGAACAAAAAGGGATACTATCATGAAATATTCGTTCAGGAGAAAACATAGGCTCTACGAAGCGAAGAGCATCTTGAGGTATATCTTTAGAAGCATGATCGCAAAGATACTGACGTATTAAAGTGTAGAGGTGTTTTCCAGGAACAGTCTCTTTTAACATACAGGTTTTTATATAAGATTGGTCAATATTAGGATGTGTATAGATTCCTATACTCCCTCTACCATAGTTATTATAGTTGTAGAAATTTTCTTTCTGATCTTTCATAGGGTTAATACTTAAAAAAGATTTTTCAAATAGATCCGAAAAAGGAAAATTATATTCAGCGGTCTCTTGTATTAATCTGTCTACGATTTCTTCATAAAAACCACATAGTAAGAATTTCAATGTTGAGGATGGTAATTTCTCCATTTTATATTGATTACGATAAATACGGTAATCATCCAACGTTTTAAACCCATATTTTTGTAAAATAGATTTTGTTTTTTCAAATTCTTGTTCAGGATTAAACAAGGGTGCTACTTTATGACCACCAATAAGAGAGGACATTATGTCTGGTGGAGCCAGATGAGTTCTTTTATGCACAAATAATTCAATTTGCATTAACATGGAATTAATAAAATTTTTATAATAGGTTCTTCTAAAGAAAGGATAGGTATCTGGAATTTCATCTAAAGACTCAGGATTTACATTCAGGGATTTGAAAAAGTCATATGTTTGATTTAAGGTTATAAGTTTTGAAAGATTATTATAAATGTCAGGACCGTAGTAATTTTTTATAAGAAAACTTTTTTTGACATAGTGTTTTAGACTTAAGGTATAAACTAATATTTTTTCGTCTATTTTTAGTTGTTCTATATCTTCTTTTTTTAATAATGCTAGGGCTGGATCCTTTTTCTTACGCATAAAACACATTCTCCATTAAAAAATTATAATTTTTTGAGAAACAGAAATTAGTAGTATTTCTTACTTTTTTAATTTACATCCAAGCCATAAAAACAAGTTGACTGAAACTGAACTAAATTTATTGAACAAATTTTATGATATCTTCTAAGCGATTGAATTATATGATTTTTTTCTGTATGTTGAGTAATTTTTATTAAACTAATGTTTTATCATTTTTATAAAACAGGATATCATTATAAGAAGTAGAATATTTATGGAGCAGAAATGAAGATTTTTAATGGAATAAAAATAATTTTTGTGTGGTGTGTCTATATTCTTGCTGTGAATGAATCAAGGGTATGTGCCAGTGAATCTTTAACTTTACAAGATGCTATCCAAAAGGGGGTTAGAGATAATAAACAACTTCAATCCATGAAAGAGACTGAAAGTGCCTCTAAATTCGAATATAGATCCAGTTATTCTAAGTTTTTACCCAAAATAGGAATTGAGGGTAAGTATGTGAGACTTAATGATAGTTTAAAATTAGATTTAACGGATCTTCGAGAGGCAATAATTGGAGCTTCTTCCTTCTCTTCTGGAGCTGTAATTCAGCAAATGTATCCTACTAATCCTATGGCTGTAAAAATAGCAACAGGAAAAATTCAACAAGGTCTGGATCAGGCCCTTCCTGAATTTAGTATGGAGTTTCAAAAAGATAGATTTTATACTGTTGCATTAACTTTAACGCAACCCCTATTTACAGGTGGAAAACTTATAGCTAATAGAAATCAAAAAAAAGCAAAACTTGAATTTGATAGATTTCAATATCAAGCTGAAAAATCAAAGGTGATTGTTGATATCATCGATAAATATCTTAAGGTAAAACTGCTGGAAAAACTCCAAACGATTAGAAATGATCTTGTATCTAATCTTGAAAATCATAAAAATAAAACTCAAAAATATATGAATCAAGGATTAATTCATAAAGCACTGTACATGAAGGTAGTGGTAGCACTTGAAGAAGCTAAAAGAGAACTACTAAAAACTCAAAAAGATTTTCATCTGGCAAAAAGAGCATTTAAAACCCTACTTGGTGGAGAATATAATGATGGTGTAGAATATGAACTCACTTCTCAACTTTTTCTGATAGATGGATCGAGTCTTCAAGATATTTCCAGTTATGTTACCGAAGCTCTTAAAGAGAATTATAATTTGAATATGCTAAATGCAGCATATGATCAGTTGTCACAAAAAAGATTGGTTGCATACTCTGAATTTTTACCACAGATAGGATTAGTAGGAAGGTATGAACTTCATAAATCAGCTCTTACTGCAATGGAACCAGAATGGAGTATAGGAATAGGAGCTAGCTGGAATATTTTTAGTGGAGCAGGTGATTATTATGGAGTGAGATCAAGTTCGGCAGAATTAAAATCTCTAAAGTATAAAAAAGAATATACGAAAGAAATGATACTAATGGAGATAGAAAAATATTATCAAGATTTTTTAAAAGCGAGAGAACAATACGATTTTTTGAAAAGTTCATATGAACTTGCTGATGAAACTTTAAAATTAAATACAGGGGCTTTTTCTGCAGGAACAGCAACTTCTTTAGATGTTGTAGATGCTCAACTTGCACTGGAAAAAGTAAAAATAGAACAGTTTAACGCTATTTATGATATGGATATTGCTTTTGTTAATTTGCTGAGAGTATCCGGAAAAGAAGAGTCTATAACCAAATATCAGACTGGTGAAGGGGAGTAAATATGAATCCAAAATGTAGAAATGTTTATGCTATTACTGTGTTTCTAATGGTTGTAATGACGCCAGCATGTTTTTCAAAAAAACAAATTATTGTTGGAGAAGTTGAATCTACGGAGATCGATGTAGGAGTAAAAATTCCTGGAAGAATTTCTCAAATGTTAGTTAAAGAAGGTGATAGAGTTAGTAAAAATCAAGTTCTAGGAAAACTCGAGAGTAAAGAAATAGATGCTAAACTTCAAGCAGCTACTGCTGCTCATGAAGAAGCAAAAAAACAAAATATTTTTGCTCAACAATCTTTTGATCGTATTCAAAAGTTGTATCGTCAAGGTTTTGCTCCAAAACAACAATTTGATGAAGTAGAATATAAAAGAGAAGCAGCACGTCAAAAAGAAGAAGCAACTCTTGGACAACTTAACGAAGTAAAAGCATACTATGAAGAATTAGAAATAAAATCTCCTATAGATGGAAAGGTTGTGGCTATAGTTTCTAATGAAGGTGAGATAGTTTCTTCAGGTTACCCTGTAATAACACTTTCCAATCCGAATAATCAATGGGTAGCTTTTTATCTGAGAGAAGATATGTTAAAAGGAGTTCATATAAGCGATGAAGTAAGTGTTAAATTTCCTGCTTTAGGGGATAAATCATATAAACTAGCTATTACTTATATGTCTAGCTTAGGCGCTTTTGCAAAATGGAAATCAACAAATGAACAGGGTAGTTTTGATTTAAAAACTTTTGAGGTTAGAGCTAGAGCTTCGGAAAAAATTGAAGATCTTAGATCAGGAATGACGGCCATTGTAGATGTTAATTATAAAACTAAATAGCGTATAATATTTTTATATTGATAAGACGAAGTTTTGAGTTATATGAAGGTTTTTATAGAGATCTTAAAAAGAGAAATATCTTTAATATTTGCCAATATGAGTTTGTGCTTTTTGGTGTTTGTTTTTCCGCTGATGTATGGACTTTTTTTAGGTGAGATATATTCTGAAAAGATTGTAAAAAAAATCCCTATAGCTGTATATGATAAAGATAATTCAAAGCTCTCCCGTTTGATTTTAAATTATATACAAAGTTCTAGAACTTTTAATATTGTTTCTAAAGGACATACTCTTGATGAACTAAAACCAGATCTTAGAAGAGAAAATATTATAGCTTTTTTAGATATTCCAAAAGGGTTTCAAAATAAAATAAAAAAGATTGAACCAGCTAATCTTACCATGTTTGTTAGTGGTAGTAACTATATGCTTGCTAATCTTACTAAAACTGAAATGCAAACAATTATTCAGACTGTTTCTGTAGGTACTAAGATGCAAGCCATGGGAAAGACTTTGGGAATTCCAAAACAAAAAGCTTTATCTATTGCTAATCCAATATCTATAGAAATGGTTAAACTGTATAACCCGTGGTTTAATTACCTTGATTTTTTAGGACCTGGATTTTGGATGGCAGCACTTCATCAAATTATGCTTCTTCTAGGGTGTTTGTTGATATCAAGAGAATTTGAAAGAGGCACTTTTGATACACTTTTTAAGATGGCTAGAGGTAGTGTATGGTACCTATTTCTTGGAAAAGTAGGTACATATTTTCTAATTATGCTTTTAACTTTTATTGTGTATTTTATTGCTGTATTTCCTCGTTTTGATGTGAGAATTACAGGGTCTATGTTCACTATGATAACCTATTCTGCTCTGTTTATACTGTGTTCGATATGTTTTGGTCTTGTTCTTTCAACAGTCTTTAAAAGAAGTATAAACGGTCTTAAAGGGGTATTGCTGGTTGGTGCTCCTGCTTTTTTGATTTCTGGTTATACCTGGCCACTGGAAAGTATGCCTCCATTAATCCAGTGGATTGCTAAGTGTATCCCAATAACTCCATATATAAATGGATATAGAAAAATTTATGATGAAGAAGGAACTTTTTTAGAAATTCTTCCGTATATAGATCATTTGTTACTGTTAACTATTATTTGTATCATTATAAGTTATGTAGCTATGAAAATAAGAGTAAAAAAATATTTGGGATCTTTGGAAACCAGTGAATAGGTGTATTAAGTTGGTAAAAGGTTAGAGTATGCGTATACTAACATTAAATTTTTATAAGGGTGTATATAATATTACAACAAGAGAACTTGTAAGAATTATTAGAAACAAAGATCTTTTTATGATTTGCTTTCTTGCTCCCTTGGTATACGGAATACTTCTTCCATACGTGTATGTTAATAAACAGGTTGATAACGTGTCGATGGGAGTAGTGGATGAGGATAAAAGTGAACTGTCGTCTATGATGGTTAGATATCTTGATGCTACTGAAGAATTAAATGTTACCAGTCAGTATCCTAATAATGCCTTAGGTCTTTATGGAATAAAACATGATAATACTAAAGCATTGCTTTATATTCCAAAAAATTTTAGTTCTTCACTGAAAAAAGGAAATCAATCTAACCTATTTATAGTAGTTAATAGCTCTAATTTTTTAGTAGCTAACCCAATTTTGCAGACATCCACTGCTCTTGCTCTGGGAGTATCAGCAAAAGTATTTGCAAAAAAAGCCATGGGTTTTGGGGTGAACTCTAAAAAAGTAGAAACTCTAATGAATCCTATAATGCTTGAAACACGTCCTATAACCAATACCTCTTTGTATTATTCTAATTTTATGATTCCTGCTCTTTTTCTTATTATTATTCAACAGTTAATTTTGGTAGGGGTTGGATATTCTATTGCAGAAGAAAAAGAAAACAGGCGTGAGCGTGAAGTTTTAGATTTAGCTAAAGGTAGTAGATTGGCTATAGTAATAGGTAAAACACTCCCTTATGTTATTTTAGATTTTTTTATAGGAATGTTGTTTGCAACAGTATTTGCAAGAATTTTCGAGGTTGGTATCTATACTCTAACTTTTAGTAAAATAGTGGTCCTTTTGTTGTTTGTTAGTGCAGTATCTTCTTTTGGAGTATTTATATCTTCTTTATTTAAAACACCACTTATGGCTATGATAATTTTGATGTTCTATTCAATGCCAGCTTTTTTAGTATCAGGTTATGCTTGGCCTAAGATGTCACTGCCTTTTGATATAAAAGTGGCAGGATATCTTTTCCCTTCTACTTATCTTATGAGTGATTTTAGAACCTTAATGCTTTCCGATTTTCCTATCAGTACCTATTTCCCGACTATACTCTCTCTTACTCTGTTTACCCTTATTTCCTGGTGTCTTGGCTATATAGGGGTGAGATTTATTTTTACACCTAAATCAAATAGAGAATAAGGTATAATTTGTTGGATTTATTAAGAAAATATATTTGTTTTATTATTTTCTAAAAAAATTAAAGTTTTTTTTAAAAACACCGAATTTATTCATATGAATAAAGGTGTTTAGATGCAAACTTATAGAAAAATTAAATATGGGTCTAGTTCTAGTTTAGCTAGTGAATTACCGGATAATTACCGTTATGAAACTAACGATTATGATATAAGTATAGAAAAAGATGAAAAGAGTATAAGTGCTCAATATAGAATTGGTTTAGATGTCAGATCTTCGGACAGAAAAGATTTTATATACAAACAAGTTATTAAATTAAAAGCTGTGATAAAAACCGCAAGGTTGTATCAGTGGAGTAAAAATATTTTACTCTTTTTACCATTATGCTTTTTATCTGAGTTTCGTTCAGTATCCGTCTTAAATCTTTGTGTCGGATTTTTTATGTTAGGACTGTGTGCTTCTTCAGTATATTTTATTAATGATGTTTTAGATAAAGAGTCCGACAGGCTTCATCCTAGAAAAAAATTTAGACCCTTAGCAGCAGGAACACTTTCTTCTCTAGAAGCTTGCGGGATATCCTGTATCTTATTATCTACGTCAATAGTGTTTTCTATTTTAGGTTTAGGTACTGAATTTAGTATATGTCTTGGTTGCTATTTTGGATTAACCTTGATGTATTCGCTGTATTTAAAAAAAGTTCCAATTATAGATGTTATGATTCTGGCTTTACTGTATACCCTTCGAATATATATGGGGGCAGTTATTTTAGGTATAAACTTATCGATGTTAGTTTATGCTTGCTCCATAGGAGGCTTTTTAAGTTTAGCACTACTTAAAAGATCTGTGGAGTTATCCAGTACTTCAGTTGGGGAAAGAATTAATCAAAGAAGGGGGTATATTTTGGAAGATAAAAGTTTTGTTACCACATTTGGATGTGTAACGGGGGTATCTTCTACAATATTTATGGTTATGTATTTTTATTCTACATTTGAAGTGTATAAATATCCTCAAGCATTGATAGGAATATGTTTGGGATATACCTATTGGTTATCCTATATGTGGCTTATGACTGAAAGAGGTAGAATGCATGATGATCCAGTATTTTTTGCTACTACAAATATCCAAAGTTATATTATACTAATATGTGTGGGTATATCATGGATAGTAGCAAAAGGTATGGTTTTTTAATGGATATAAAAAAAAGTTCTAACTACGATTCTTGGGGTAGAGTTTTTCATTATGATCATTATGTTATGAGGATGGATTCTTCAGTGGATTATGAGTCTAACCCCGATCTTATTTTTTCTAATCTATCATCAACTAAAGATCCAAAAAAATGTTTGGTATACGGACAGGGGAGAAGTTATGGGGATTCTTGTTTACTAAAGGATGGTCTTTTACTTGATTCCTCCTCTTATTCTAAGATTCTTTCTTTTGATGATAAAAGAGGTGTTCTAAGAGCTCAGGCTGGTATCACTCTCGATGAGATCCTAAGATTTGTAGTACCTAAAGGATGGTTTCTACCTGTTACTCCAGGAACTAAATACGTATCCTTAGGAGGAGCTATTGCAAATGATGTACACGGTAAGAATCACCATAAACAAGGAACCTTTGGTAACCATATTGAAAAACTCCTTCTTCTTAGAAGTAACGGAGTTTTTGAATGTAGTTTAACTCAAAATGAAGATCTGTTTCGAGCTACCATATCAGGTCTAGGGCTTACTGGAATAATTTTATGGGCAGATCTTAAACTCACTCCTATAAAATCTCATCTTATAGATACCGTGAATATAAAAATAAAAAATCTAGATGAATTTTTTGATATGTCGAATAAGTACGATAGTGATTATGAATCAACTGTAGCTTGGATAGATTGTATAGCTAAGGGTAAAGACCTCGGAAGAGGTATATTTATGTTAGGAAATCATGCTGAAAGTTACACTAAACCTTATAATCCAAATAGTGGTAGACCTATTTTGAGTGTGCCTTTTGATTTTCCTAATTTTACTCTAAACAGTTTTACTATTAAGCTGTTTAATCTAGCGTATTACTATAAACAAATTCCTAGAGTTCAGAAAAAAAGAGTTCATTTTGATGGATTCTATTATCCTCTGGATATTATAAGTAAATGGAATAGAATTTATGGATCGAGAGGATTTTATCAATATCAGTTTGTAGTAGGAGTTGATAAAAAAGATGTAGTTACTAAATGTTTAGAAAAGATAGCTTCTTCTAATATGGCCTCCTTTCTTGCAGTGCTGAAAAAATTTGGAGATGTTTCTTCCCCAGGAATGCTATCTTTTCCTAAACCTGGGTATACCCTGGCTCTTGATTTTCCTAACTACCATGAAAAACTTTCTAAATTGTTTTCCGATCTAGATGAACTAGTACTAGAGGCTGGAGGAAGACTTTATCCTGCAAAAGATGCTATGATGGACAGAAATTTATTCTGTAGTATGTATCCAGAATATAAAGAATTTAAAAAATATGTAGATCCACTGATGGCTTCATCGTTCTATCAGAGGGTGTTTGAATAGAAAGTTTGAGATAGAACTTTCTATATTCTTAGACTAGATGAGGGTTGATTAATGCGTGATTCTAAAATACTTAATATAGTCGTAAGTGGTGCAAGTTCTGATATAGCAGTAGAAGTAATGAAAACTTTTTCTAGATTAAATCATAGTAGATTTTTTCTTATAGCAAGAAATCTTCAAAAGTTAAATGAGATCTCTGATAGTTTAAGAAGTGAAGGAGCAACGAGTGTTGAAATATTTCAATCTGAGCTAGATTCTGCTTCCGTAAAACAAAATATTACTACAATCACCGAAAAAGCTATCTTGTCACTAGGAAGTGTAGATGTTTTGTTTATTGCTCAAGGAATTGGTCTGAGTTCTTCTCAGTCACATCAAGATTGGGATAAATCCCTTCAAATGATAGATGTAAATTTTTCCTCGGCTGTAATGATGATAGAAGGATTTAGATCTCAGTTTATAACTCAACAACATGGAACAATATCCGTTATATCTTCAGTAGCAGGAGATCGAGGAAGAGCTATCAATTATCTTTATGGATCTACTAAAGCAGCAGTTACTACATATCTTCAAGGATTAAGATCAGAACTCCATAGACATCATATATCTGTAGTCTGTATTAAACCTGGATTTATCAGAACTAAGATGGTTCCTGCAGAAAAAAAGAGTATTTTTGTAAGTAGTACTACAGTTATAGCTCCCTTGATATATAAAGCTATACTCAAAGGTAAACCTACGATATATGTTCCTAGAATGTGGTATTTTATAATGAAAATTGTAAAGTGTATTCCGTTTTGTATTATGTCGAGATTAAAGATCTAATTTATTTTATGTCGTGTTGTTTCATAGAAAAGGTAATTGTTAGATTTTCAATAAAACTTTTTAAAAAAGATCCTGAAACTTTAGAATCATTAGAGTTTAAAATATCTGCCATAGGAGCAGTGATTATCATCTTAGATATAATAATCGGATTTAAACTAATGAACATCTGTCTACTAGGAAATAAAAGATATTGAGCCTTGTTAGGAATATCGTGAAATCCTGTACTTTTAACATCAATATGTACCAGATCTCCTTTAATATAAGAAGCATCAATATCTGATGGAATAGGTGCTTTAGGATCTATGATCTCTATGGTAAAAGTACCACGTGATTTAATTTGTTCTGTGGAATTTGGTGCGATAATGATAGAAGCATTTTCAATAATAGGAGTAGGAATTTTAGAAGGATCCGTTAAAGGGTTTATCATAAGAGGTCGAGGAGGATAAAAGTATGAAGATCCTTCAGGTATTTTTCCATTGTTAATGGGAGGATTAGATTCTCTTAGAATTAATCCATAATAAGCATATTTACTCATATTCTCCTTAACTCTTTCAACCTCAGGAGCAGCTAGAGTATCCGCTAAATTAAATTTAATTCCAAAACATGATAGTGTTCCATCCATTTTTTGTGAAAAATCTGTATAGATAGACATAGTTCCCTGACCAGAACATGTATCTATCACAGGATCACCTTTTTTTAATAGTTTCTGAACCGCTGTTCTAAAATTTTTTAGTACCTTAGCATCTGTATTGACTGTGATATTGTATGTAGTAACAGACATTAACTCCTTTTTTGCTAAGAGTTTTTGATCTTGGGAAGCAGGAGGTTTTGTCTCTCGTTCACCTTCTCCAAAATCTGAACATGACATACTCAATGGAAATATTACAAAAACCAATAATATATAATAGATCAATCTGGTCATATCTATCTTGTCCTTTATATAATATATATGATGACAGAAATATTATACCCCAGAGCTTGTAAAAAAGCCTTAATGTATTTAATTAAATTTGTCCTGAGAGGATTACTTAATTGCTGTTAGCATCAAGTTTGCTTATATAGGAATATATTTTTGAAAGTAGGGGAAAACTTTGAGGATCTTGCCGACTCATTCCCGCAAGATAGTCGTTTTCACTATGGCGATGTTCTAAAATGTCAGATACCATTGAATTCTGATTTAAAAAAGTCCTTTCAATTAGAGATAAAAGTCCTTTAAACAAAGAGTCTGAATCTGTTTGGAGTTGATATTTTTTAAATAAAATTTTTGAAAGATTAAAGGTTTCATCAAATACCTGTTTTAATTCTTCAGAGTAATTTAGAACCTCTCCATTTGTTCTGCAATCGTGGTAGGTACACAATGAGTTAAGACAGGTATTAAATATCCATTTGTTACAGTTATGCCTGATACAAGAATCAGAAAATATAAAACTAATTCTTGTAAACTCATCCTTGTAATTTGATAGTTTCATTTCAAAAGGAAAAACCTGTGAGTGATAAAATTCGGAAGAATCAGATCTAGAATAACTACCCCATATAAAAGAAGAATCAGAGGAATTTACCTTGTAGGTATAATCTTTTATTTTAGACACCCCAAAATCTACATAGGAGATTCTGAAATGATGTGTTGGATAAGATAGAATGAGTTTATCCAGGATGTCTAAAATGAAACCGTTACAAGAAAGAATTATAGGAGCAGAGACTGGAATCTTATCGATGTATTGATCAATAACAGTTTTTATCTGATAAATTTTTGTACATATAAAGACACAGTCTAGCGTAGAAAAATCAAACTCAGAACATTCTATAGTACATGGAGTACCAGAATAACTTATTAGAGTATGCTTATGGTTATTTTGTATTAAACCTTTTGAATTAAATTGCATACACTCGGATAATCTACTGAGGCAAGATGCAACCGCAGTACCAGAAGAACCTGTACCAATAACAGCAGTGTGGAAGGTTTGAGCTGGAGCCGAGCTTTTATCCATAATTTTATTTACTTTCCTCCATATAGGTATTAGTATCACCAGGTTTTTAAGATAACAAATATTTTTAATTATACGATAGTATTTATAGCTATTTGGTGAGAGTTTGGAATTTGATTATGAAATCTATTTTTTTTAGTGGTGAGGATTTAAACTTTGTAACTAAGATAGATTCAAAGAATTTGTCTGAAAATCTTATGAAGTGTATGAAAGATTTGAAATTAGATCCAAGTTATGGAGTAGAAACTGCCTACCCAATGAAAATTCCATATGATTTTATATCCTCTATTGATGAAAAAGATTTTATCCGGGTCATGTCTCAATTTATTCCATCTGAACTTGAAACTGTTACAAGTCCGGTATCTAGTGAAGATCCTTTGAAAGAATCTAGTTTTGAAGTATATCAAGGAGTGTTGAAAAAATATCAATCAAGAGTACTAATTCATCTTACAAGTGATTGTTTTTGTAACTGTAGATTCTGTTTTAGAAGATTTACAAGAAGATTAAATAGTGTAGGAAAGAAAAATTTTGATGAATATTTAAAATGGATAGATGGGGTTACAAGTTTTATAGAAGAGGATGAATCTATAAAAGAAGTGATTTTAAGTGGTGGAGATCCATTTATTCTATCGGATGAAGTGTTAAACTATATATTTGGTAAATTAATTAAGATTAACCAACTAAAAACAATTAGAATTCATACAAGATCACTGTGTGTTTATCCTAAAAGATTAACCAAAGAATTAGAAAATTTAATTTGTCAAGTTCAAAAAGAAAAAAATGTTATTATAGTTTTTCATGTTAATCATGAGACAGAGTGTAACGATAGTATGAAAAAAATTGCAGAACATATTCTCTGTTACTCTCAAACTGTATTACTTAAGGGAGTAAACGATAGTACTAAACAGTTGTCTAAATTATTTTATAAACTAATAAGTTGCAAGATTACTCCGTACTACCTTCATTCCTTAGATCATGTGGAAGGAGCTATGCATTTTGAAGTGGATCGAAATAAAGGAAAACAACTTATAGATGAGATAAGACAAACTCATCCTGGTTATATGATTCCAAGATATGTTCAAGAAACTGTAGATGCTCCATATAAAACCTTGATCATCTAAGTTGCTAAACTTAGATCTTGTAAGTAATCTTTGAGTAAGAAAAATAAAAGTACTTTAAAAATTAGATGTTTTTAATTGACTTGATGGTCAATTTTGGTAGCTTATTCTATTGTAGTTCAATATATTATTAAGACAAAGTGTTGTGTGTTTAGAAAGGTAGACTAGACTTTTTGTCTGCCGTTATGTCTTTAAAGAGGTGTTAGGTGCAATCGATTTTTAGAGAAATTAAGCATGGTAGTGGTGCGTTTGTTACTATTTGTTTTGTATTAGCACAATTTCTCATGTCGCATATGCTGTTTGCTGAGGAAGAATATAAGCCTAAGTGTCAAGATATCTTTGGGCTCATGGAAGGCATGGGTGATAGCTCGGAAATAAATGTTTTCTATGATGTAAGACAATTTTCAGATTTGATGGAAATTGTTCAAAAACATCCTATGAATATTTATAACGCTGCTCAAAGATTTATAGCTGTTGTTAAAGCATTCGGGACTGAAGATATATTTGTTCCTGGGGTAGGCAGACCTGTTAAAAAATACAATATCCTTTCAGAACCAAATGAATACAATAACGGAAGATATATTGTTGGACTTGAAGAGCAAATTGGATACTTCGTGGATAGTATAGAAGGTCAAGCTGCAGGACAAACTAAAGCTAGTTTGTTTGTAGGACCTGCTGGTACTGGTAAAACCTTGTTTGGGGATATTCTTTATGAAGTTCAAAAAAAACTTACTCTTACTGATGACAGATTTAAAATTTATACTTTTAAATGGGTAGATCTTGATGAGATACCAAAATTGAAGGGACTTTTTATTCGAGGAGAGTTTAGATCTCCTATGAACGAATCTCCATTTGCACTTTTGTATGAAGGAATGCAAAGGACACTGTTGGATAATATCAATCCGATTAATCTCGGAGCTGGAGATCCTAATCCTCGTATAGGAGCTCTAAATCCTCAGGATGAAGAAATAAGAACTGCAATTATGGAATACTACGGTGCGAAAAGTCCTGCACAGATTTTGGAAGCTTTGAATAAACATGTGAAACTCATTCGTTATGTTCCAACTCAAAGCAATATGCCTCGTATAGATGTTCAAGGTGAAAACTATAGTACAGATGGGTTGTTTATAGGTAAAGATACTGTAAGAGCTTTAAAAGTTGGTAACATGGCTCTGGCTTTTGATTTTGGTAAGATGGCTCTTTCTCATAACTCACTTGCAATACTGGATGAGTTCTTTAGAAATCCACCACCATTACTGCAAATATTTTTGCAAATTTTGGAAAGTGGTCGTGTAAGTATAGATAAATCTCCGGATTATCCTTTGGATACTGTGTTTACTATTATGAGTAACACAGAATCTGTTGTAGCGGTATCTGAGAATGAAAACCTCAAAGCTTTAATGGATAGATTGTATAAAATTCAATTCTTATGGCCAACAAATCCATCTCATGTAGCAGAAACTATGCTTATGATGCTGGATAGAGGTAAGAGTGATCTTAATAGTGGTAGAGTTTTTGTTGAACCTTTGGAAGTTAATGGAGGGGAAAAAGACGTAGAGATTGAACCAAAACACATTAACTTCAGTGAAGTATTTCCTGATAGAAAACAAGGAAAAGTAGCTAAAACTACCGATTACAGATATAAAGTTTATGTGAAAATGTTAGACAGAGATGTATTTATCAACCCACATGTGTTGCAGTTTATGAGTTATATGGTGGCTGCAACTAGAATGGTTACAGATCCTTCTAAACTAGGTGGACAACAAAAAGCTCTGTCAGTAGCTCAAACAAGCTTATTCACTGATCCAATAACAAGGATTAAATATCTTACTGGTAATTATGATGCTGATTCTGTTGCTACTGAACAAGAACTTAAAAAAGCAAGTGAACTTTTGATGGAAGGAAGTGTTGGTATTTCAACTAGGGATGCAACAAAGTGGTTAGAAGATTCGTTGCATGAAGCAATGTTAGAAGGTAACGAGGGAGAATTGACGGTAGATATAGCCATAAGTGTTCTTTTAAGGCATCTACGTACTCATACTATTGCTTACACTGGAGGAGAAGCTACTAGAATGGAGTGGGAAAACCTTGCAAAAGCTATCACCGAAAGACTTATTCTTCCTGAAATGAAGCAAGATATCAATACAGCTATGTCTGGTGAGATCGATGTAAAAGTAGTATATGAACAAATTTTCAATGAAATGTTGGCTCTTGCAAAAGATCCAAATGCAACGCAGTATACGTATGGAACGGGAACTCAGACCTATACTATAGATAAGGAAAGATTGGATGCAGTTAGGAGAATATATAAAGAAAATACTGGTAGATCTTTAAATATGAATACATTGGCAGGATTTTCGATCTTTTCAAATCATGAAGTAGGTCAAGATAACGACGTATACGATCAAAATTTGATTAATGCTATTAAAGCATATTATGTAAATATCAGTATGAAATCAATTGAGGTAGCAAGAACTTCATTTGATAAACAAAATAATACTGAGGTTATACGAGGGCTCGAAGCTCTTGGATACTCAAAACGAGGGGCTATTCAAGTTATTAATTGGGTTCAAAATGATGAGAAAAAAGCAGATCAAACAAGATAGTATTAACTTAGATTTGATTGTGCTGTAGGTTTTGTTTTAGAGCATCTAGGAGAAAAAAGGAATCCTAGGTGCTTCTAGTAGTTGAGATGAGAAAAGAAACTTGTAAACATCGGAGAGTTTTTTCTAGAAGATCATGGAAAGATCTGTCCTGTTTGTAAATAAAGAGGAGATTTTTTTGTGATAGTTCATATCTTAAAAATATTTTATGTGTTGTTTTTGTTCTTATCGAGTACTGTTGTTTTTGCTAAAACTATTGTCCACAAGATTTTATATAAAGCAGCCGAACCTTATAGTGTAGCTATTGAGAGTCCAAACGGAGATAGTGATTGGGAACCGGGTATATATGTTGGAGATATAGAGGTTGGAGGTTGGAAACTGGCAATAAAAGGTAATGTTGCCATGAATTTTAGAACTAGCCAAGCCCTCCACATGCTTTCGTTTGCCGATAGTGAAAAATTTGAAGCTCTAGCTATTATAAACGGTTATCTTACTTTTTTTAATATAGAATCAACTGATGAAAAGCAAAATTATGTGAGTATAGGTTCTGGATCTGAGCCTATATACGATCCTGTGCTTAACAGTTATGTAAAACTTCCTCGTATTGAATCTATAGCTGATGTTGCAATCTATAGGGTAAATGATACAAGACTTGCTCTACAGTTAGTGATAATAAGTCAAAAATTCAAATCAACTGAAGAACAACTTAATTCAGGAATTACTTATGCTTTTTTAATAGATTTTTCTACCTCCGAAAAAGCCGAAGTGCTCGCTCATTCACCTGTACTTTTAGAAAGAGAGTTTTTCCAAGCAGATGAATTGAGGAATTTTATCCATACTTTTAAGGATGGAAGAATTTGGTTAAGGAGTGCTTATTTATCCAAAATGTATTTAACTCATGAACCTCAAGAACCAAAATTCGTTACCATCTGGAAAAATAATCTGATGGATGGAATGGATGCTCATAAGTTTTATACATTGTCTACAGATGTATCTACTCCAATATTTGATATGCAATCATATAAGGTAGATATGTCTTCTCTACCGGGAACATCCTCGAAAGTAGGAGAATTTTTATTTGTACAAAATTATGATCCTATTACAAAAAGACCTTTTTTAACAATAACTCATGAACCGACTGTAAGCTATGGGAACAAATCATTAAGACCAGATTTTGTGATTCCTGGTAATATACTTACGGCATATAGGAATGATAATTCATATACATTCAAAGATGATATTGGAAGCTATGTGGATTTTTACAATCATATATATATGCCTGAAACAAAAAAGGAGATTTTCTTTTTTGTAGATTCTGTACCTTATATTCTACTGGATGCAGAAAAAGCTTCTCCTTTAAGACTTGAATCTTTTCCTCTTATTCCTAATGTGACAAAGTTCAGTGTAGCTCAAGTTACCCACTTTAATTCCATTGGTAGTGAATTTAATGCGATGTTTTTAGTGTCTTGTAGAGGAGAAGAGCCTAATTCTGGACTTACTATGTTGTATAAGTTGAAGTATTCAAGCTCAGGTCATGAAGTTAAACTAGTTGATAGTTTTGTGATTAATCGTGTGTTCTACGGTACGACGGAACTTAAAGCTAGGATATATGGCCATCTGTTTGATAATGTTACCGAGGTTGCAGATTCTCTAGTTAATTATAGGGCTAAAAGGAATCCGTATGAAGCACACATTGATCTGATAACTTCTACTTCCGAAAATCGAAAATATGATTATGTAGAACCAATACATTTTGAAGAGTTTGGAGCAAAGAAAGAATTTCAGTATAAAATATTTGGTAATAAGGATAAACCTGCTCCAGATTCTGGAATTTATTTTAGAGGAAAAAATTTAAGTAGTTATAAATATGTTAGTCCTGGAAAATTACTTTTGCCTAAGGATCCTCAAATACCATACTGGTCTACTGCTATGTTTAATGGTAGAAGATTGAAATATCAGGTTTATTTTTTAAATGTAGATTTACAACATGGAAATGGGGAGAAGGTATATTCTTCGTTATTGTTACTAGACTCTCAAGATATTAGACATAATGGAACAGATCCTATAGTGCTAGATCTGGGAGCTGATACTAGTGGTATATCCAATTTGAATTATGCAGTGATTCTTGTATCAGATAATACAGATGCTTTTTTCGTACTTAGATCCATTACCAGAAGAGATCCAGATAAAGATAAAGAAAATGTAAGTATCGAAGTTAAAAGGATAGATGCCAAGGATGTTGTTGAAGGTACAGTTCTTGATACTATGGTTTTTAAACCTCAAGAAGGACCTTTTAAAGTTTTAAGTCGAGATCCTCTTTCCGTAGAAGAAGTATTGGATAAAATTCTTATTGGAAAAGGAGGTAATTTATATTGGATAGTTAGTGGTAAACTCAAAGATCCTTTTTTTACTGTTCAAGAATTGGGAATGGATAGGCATATAAGACCGGCAGATAGTAGTGAAAAATTAGTATTTGCTCCTTACAGAGATTATATGAAAAATGGTGCTGGATCTACGACCTTTTCATCAGGATACGATAAAGGACCAGCTTATATATGGAAGGTTCGTCTTCCTGTAGATGAAACAGAAACTTCAAGGTTATATAATGAACATAGTATCGAAAGACTTCCATCAAAATCTTTCAATATATTTCCAGATTATCTTGGATTTTTGGAAAGTGTTGTTCATGAACGAACAAATAAAAAATATATTGTAGTAGTTCCTGATGAACTTAAAGATTATGTAAGACATCTTACCTACGGTAAGTTGTTTGATACGTCTGATGATCGCGAGTGGAGTGTTAGAAATGATGAAGCTACTTTCTATATTGATAGAGGTCTTGATAAGCTAGATGCTACAAAATATACAAGTTATTTAACCTCCATCACTAAACATGGAACTCCTTTACAAAAATCAATTTTGTTGATGGATATGGCGACTTTAAACGCTTATGGTAGGTTAAAAGCACCAGATAGTATGAAAATAAAATTTGAAGATGTATATCCAGGAGTGGATGATGATATAGTGAGTTTGGTTCATACGGGTACTGAAGAGGTATATGTGGATCCTCATGCTTTGTACTATGTTTTAACAGAAGGTAATCCAATTCCTCCTCAAGATCTTGAGAAAATAGGCACTGAAATTAGACCTACTTACTCTACTGTGATTGTAGCGTCTCAAAGTGAACTCGAACAGTTGAGAGGGGATCTTGGTTTCTTTGATGAAGGAGGTGGAGCAGGTCAACCTGAGGCCAGATATGATATTTTATCAATGTTTGATATTCATGAGCTTCAACCACCTAGTGAAGAAGCTAAATATGATATTTTTAAAGAAATTTTAAATTCTCCTGATGTAAGAAAAATAGGTTATGTCTATGATGTATCAAGTATTAATGAAGAGGTAGGGGATGATCAGAAAAAAGCTGAACAAGTGTTCATAAATTATCTTATATCCAGAATGAACTCAGAAGCAGAAAAAAGTGAAGAGGATAGATTTAGAATATTAACTAAGGTATTTTCTCTTCTTAAAAGTACTCTTTTAAATGATATGAATTGTATTAGAAATAGGGTAATAGATGTTAACGTGGCAGAACAGGTATTAGGGGAAGTGTTTGATCTTCCTATAAACCTCGAGTATCTTCCTGAAGACGATCCTTTAAAAATTTTGTCTCGTCCTGATATAGCTTCTTTGTTTCAAGAAAAAGGAGAGTATAACGGGTTTACAAGAATGGATATAGTAGATACAATTTTATCCCAAACAAACCAAGAACCTACTAAGCATATTCCTGCTTCTATCATACTATATGGAGAAAGTGGAACTGGAAAGACCGAATTATTTTTAGCATTAACTCGAGTGCTTGGACTTAAAATCTATGATTCTAAAGCTTCAGATGAGTATAACCGAGATGCTCAAGCGTTTATAATGAAATGTTCTAAAATTACCAGTAAGTTTGCTAGTAAAAATGCAAGTCTAGGAAGTTCTGAAACAATGGATGTTAATACGGCTCTAGAACATCTGAAAAAGTTCCTAGCTTTACCTTTAGGTAAAAGAGGTTTTATCTTGTTTGATGATCTGCACGCTGCTGATGCTCAAACTAGGACTACTCTTATAGGACATATAAGAACGATGCTTGATAGTAAAACTACGGATATATATGAAAAGAATAAGAATGGAAACGTTATAGATTATAGAACAATTAATAACAGAAATATTACCATTTTTATTACTTTAAATCCTGCTTCTGATATAGATGAAAAATTATCTAAAAAAGGGGGATCTAAAAAAGATAATGTTACCTTGTACGATAAGGTAATTGCAACACTGGCGGATAAAAATGATGGAAGTATCGAAGCTTCATTCTTAAGAAGGTTTGGACTTGTAACAGAGATGAAATCTTTCCCTGATGAAGCGAAAAGAGCTTCTGTTGCTGATAAATTACGTTCTGTAATTTTGGATAATTTCACTAGGGGAAGTCTTTTGATTCCAACAGATAACTTTATTTCAGCAATTATAGGACGTTTCCCTAACGCAGATGCAAGGGCTCTTCTTGCAGGTGTTAATAACGGTGTTGCTAAAAAGATGACTCAGATAAGACAGTCTGGACGACAAGGTAGTAAGAGTACGATTTATATTTTGGATGTTAATTATGTAAATGGTGATAATCAATATATTGAAAATATAACCACAGAAAGTTCATTGATAAAATTTATTGAAGCTAATACCACCTTATATTCTACTCAGTCTATTGAAGGACAATTGTATTTTACTAAAGTAATGGCGGATAACTTTAGAAATAATGTGTTTGATAGCTTGATTTATGCTCTAAACTCGTCAAGTTTGAATCCTAAAGTACTTCAGTTGGTGTATCTAGCAATAAAGCATCATCTTGAAGGGGGAATTTCTATACCTCTTAAAAAATTGAATGTAGATCCAGTATATTATGTAGGTAGAGATTTCGGAGAGAGAGGAAAACTTTTAAAACAACTTTCTATGCCATCACTTAATGGTGGTTATGATATGAGTGTAAAACTTGAAGCTCCAGTTTCTGATATTATGAGTGTTTATGATGGAGAACATGAATTTAATATCTTGAACTTGAATCATAAATATATGTTAAAAATTAGAGATTTTTTGAAAGGATTTTTAGGAGAAAATTTAGGAATAGACAGTACAAATATAAGTACTTCGGCTATGCCACTTTTAACTTGGGTTAATAAAATAGAAGATAAAAGAAATCATAGGTATGAAGCAAGTTTTGATAAAGAATTTTATAAGTTGTTCAGCTCATATTTTCTTGCAGTGGATAGTGTAAAAGATGAAATTTCATATTATAGTAGAACAAGATTATTTTTATCTATAGTTGATCAAGCTATAATGAATTTAAATTGGGGTAAGGTATTTGCATTTATGAATCTAAATATCACAAGTATTTTAAGACAGGGAGAATTAACATCAAGACATGGTGTTCAAGAATTTTTGTTGAAACGTCCTGTATCGCTTGTAAGAACCCCAGTTAGTGATAATATCGAAGTAACACTTTCACAGAATATTAAAAGAGGTGATATTCAAGAACAAGAAATACGACGTCATAAAGATGATTTCTATGAAAAATGTGAGGATTTATTTTCTGAGGAATAGAATATGTGCTTAAAGTTGAAAAACTTTATTTATTTTTGTATTTTGGTTTATGTGTGGTTGCCTTCTTGGTTGATGGCAGATACCAAAGATTGTAGAACTATTTTCATTGGTAGTGTTGATAGTCAAGGGGGGCCTTTTGAGTTAATATCCTCAGAGAGAGATGCAGACAAATTAGCTAGACTTTCTCGTTTTACTGCAGAGGCTAATAAGGTTGCTTCGATGTTAGGGTATAGAGTTCCACCACATCAACTGACTTTTGTTCCTTCCGATGATATTTCTGTTTTTATTTCAACAAATGGTTATGCTGCTCCTCATTGGACTTCGGGTTATTCAATAGCTACCGAATACGCATCTAACGGGGGAGTACTCGAAATTGTGTATGGAGGAGCTAACACTACTAGATCCTTCTACAAAGATACTAATGGATGGTATGAACAAATTTCTACGATTCTACATGTTCTTGGACACAATGATGTTTCTACCTCTTCAAATTTATACCAGATAAGGCTTACGGATCCTTTGAGAGCAACTCTTCAAAGAGCAGAACTATTAAGTAAGGTTTATGATTATGACCATGATCAGGGGGCTAGATTTTTTCAGTACCTTGATTTAATGAAAAATCTTCAAGATTATCACCTAGGAAGTTACGCTCCAGTTGAAAGTTTCATTCCTAAAAAAGATAATTCCTTAGAGGTAGTACCAGAATCAATAATTGATTCTAAGAATTTGTTTGGACAGGAACAAACTGTAGTTAAAAGACAATTAAATATTCCTCCTACTCCTACTCAATCTGTTTTTTCAGGACTTGTTGCTTATATGCAAATGAATGGGTTTCCTAAATGGCAACAAGAACTTGCTTCTCTTCAGGAACAGTATGTAAGAACTTTTCCTTTTATAGTTCAGACAAAATTTATGAATGAAGGTTGGGCTACTTTTTCTGAATACCTTCTACTTAAATATATGCCTAGAGAATATAGAACCAGTGAAGCATTAACCGCTTATGGTCAGTTAAATGCTGGAGTTTCTTATCCTGCTTTTTCAAATCCATATTGGTTAGGACTTGAGGCTTGGTTTAGGTTTTACGACAGGTTTAAACAAGCTCATCCGGATATGGATGAACTGCAAAGGGATAAAGAATTTGTAAAATATGCCCACAAGAGAATTGAAACTAGAACTGATTTTACTTTCTTACAAGAAGGACTCGATGAGACTTGGGTTAATAAGTATGACTTGGCACTAAGTAGAGAGTTAACCCCAGATGAGATCGAAGCAAATAAACTTCCTCCACCACCTAAAGGTAAAGTGTATAAGATAATTTTGTCGAAGGATTATGAAAGGATTGTAGAATATATAATTAGAAAAAATATTTATCTACCACTGGAACTAAGTTATCCTAAGATAAATTTGGTTAACATGAATAAAGATGATTCATATGTTTTATATAGTCATACAAATGTTGAAAATATTCCTCTTGATTTTCCTCAAGCTGCAATGAGCCTATGGATCTTAACTCAACTTCATAGAAAGACTGTAGCTCTAGATACTATCTATAATAATTTAGATACAGTAGCAAAAATCAGAATTATAGTAGATCCTACAGGAACTGTTCAGGTAGAACTTCTTGAAGATGTACAAGATAAAATAAAATCTCAAGAGTTACAGGCTCAAGCACAAACCATGGCTAATGCTATTAGCTATTATCAACACGATCTTGATATGAGTTATTCTTCTATTACTTCGAATCCTAGTCTTCAAGAATCTATTAAAGGGGATCCTGTGGTTGCAAAAATCATAGAAAAATATACAGATGATAGGATTCATTCTATCCCTTCATATGTGGCTGGATATACCAAGTGGGCTTATGATGCAATGAGAGAGTATTTTCAGATGGTAAAACATAGGGTAGAAGCTCAAATTCAATATATTCTTGAAGGAAAGCAAAAGATTAATATTTCCTCCAATGGGGTTAGAATTCCTGCAGTTCCACTAAGACCAAGGTTTCGCTTTGATAGTAGTTTTGTAGATGAAGTGGGAGGTAAGCTTCCTCCAGCTCCTATGGACGGAGTGAGAGTATATAAACATAAGTATTCGGATTCTGAATCTGAAATACTTTCTCCGGATGATATAGTAGACATTATGCCTTGGAAAGGAAGCGTGGGAGATATCTTTATAACTGATGCACAAGGTCAGGGAGGAGGCGGGGGACCTCAGGGAGGTCATGGAATAGAACCTGATCCTCAGTATGTTGATGTGCCGCTTGATCAATGGGGAGACATTCTTTCAAGATATCTGGCGTTGAAAAATCTTAAGCATGAAGGTGGAAAAAATAAAGATTGGCATTGGCAACGTAGAGGAACAATGAATCTTAATAAAGAACCTTTTAATCTGGATGCTACATACAGAAAAGCTTTGGAGTATGGATTAGCTAAAAGAATCGTTGAATCTCAAGATGGACAGATTAATTTAGATGAACTTGGAGTTGAAGATATTCCAAAAATAATTGAAGAAGGTTTTACTTTAATGCCTTCTAAAGAGATGGTACATATTCCAGTGCAACCTAAACTAAAACCTGATTTTGATGCTGTGGTAGTATTTGCTATAGATATGTCAGGAAGTATGCAGGGAGAATTTCAAGAACAGGCAAAACGTTTTGTATATAGTGCTGTAGCAGCACTTAGAGCCAGATATAAGTATCTTGATATAAGGTATGTGGGATATTCTGACGAAGGACATGCTTATGAGTATTCTGAAGATGAGATTTGGAATATCTTTTTGAGTGGGGGAACCTCAATCAAAGACGGCTATAAAAAAGCTGAGGAAATTATTGATAGTTATCCTTCTCACTACAGTAAGTATTTTTATAACGTATCAGATGCTGGTGATTTTGGAACTGTTGGGGATTTGGTATCTTATCTTGACAGTGTAAGAACCAAGGTTCAACACATGGGATTTGTTCATGTAAATATGAATGGTACCTGGTTTTATAAAGATTATGTAGACACCTTAAAAAATCTTCATTCAAGTATTCATAATTTTGATTTTACTGAAATTAATGAGAATGCAACTAGTATTTTTGATGCACTGATGGATTTATTTGGAACAGGTCATAGAGAATAAAAAATAGCAGTTTTTTTAATCCTTTTATAAAAAAGTTAAGATTGAAAATAGAAGCGATGTTAGTTAAAATATCTAGCCATGGTTAGGTTTGTGTTGGAGTTTTAATTGTATTTATAGAAAGGTAACTCATGGGAGAAACTATACTGGATAAATTTAGACAAAGAGCAAAAAATAATTTAAAAAAGATTGTATTACCTGAAGGAGAAGAAATAAGAAACCTAAAGGCTTCTATTATTTTACAAAAAGAAGCTTTGGTTGCCCCTATTCTTATAGGAAATAAAGATAAAATATTTGAGCTTGCTAAAAATGAAAATCTAGATACTGGAGTTTTAGAGGGGATTCAGATTGTAGATCCTGAGAGTGATTCTAATTTTGATAAGTACGCTTCAGCTTTGTTTGAACTTAGAAAAGCTAAGGGAATGACTGAGGATCAAGCTCGTGCTACTACTAAAGATCCGGTATATTATGGAACGTTGATGGTTTACTGCTCTGATGCTGATGGACTGGTTTCTGGAGCAATTCATTCTACGGCTGATACTATTAGACCTGCACTTCAAATTTTAAAAACAGCTCCTGGAGTATCTAAGGTATCTGGAGCTTTTTTGGTTGTGGTTCCTAACTGTAGCTTAGGAAGTAATGGACTTTTTGTATTTGCAGATTGTGCAGTAAATCCAAATCCTACGAGTGAAGATCTAGCTACTATTGCAGTATCATCTGCAAAAACTGCAAGGATTCTTGCAGGGATCGAACCTAAAGTAGCACTATTATCTTTCTCTACCAAAGGAAGTGCAAAACACGAATTTGTAGATAAAGTAGTAGGAGCTTGCAGTATCTTAAAAGAACAAGGAGTAGACTTTGAGTTTGATGGAGAACTTCAAGC
>CACXFL010000112.1 GCA_902766925.1 uncultured bacterium
GGAGAGACAGGGATTCGAACCCCGGGTAAGTTTCCCTACAACGGTTTTCAAGACCGCCGCCTTCAACCACTCGGCCATCTCTCCATTCAATAACTATACACATATAGTTACATATCTTACTGGTAATAAGCAAATGTTTTTTCAAAAAAATATGTCAGTGTTTTGACGTAAAATAATTGACACATCCTGACTGTTATCAAGGATTTGTGTCAATTATTATGGCTTAGCTACTTTGGTAAAAAAATAAAATCTGAGATTTAGTTAAAAATACATTCAAGGTTATAAAAGTATCATAATTTTGGCTTGATCTTTGCTACAAGTATTTCGGATTAGTTTTTTTAGTAAAGGAATACTTAAGATGTTAAAAGGAATTTATACCCCAGTTTCTGGAGCAACAGCTCAGGAAAAAGTACTTGAAATTATAGCTAACAACTTAGCTAATGTTAATACCACTGGATTTAAAGGGGATAAGGTATCCTTTACTCTGCAAGAACCAGAACCTGATAAACACTACGTTAGTCCTCTTCCTCCAGCAAATTATAAGGTAAATATGGAACATATGAATCCTTTGGTAGGAAACGAGATGGCCTATGTTGGAGTAGCTGATGTTAAATCTGATTTTACTCAAGGTGCTGCAGTTGAAACAGGAAACAGTGCAGATCTTATGATAGATGGGGATGGGTTCTTTGTTATAAATACACCTCAAGGAGAACGTTACAGTAGAGATGGAGCTTTTAAACTAAGTCCAGATGGAGCTCTGGTAAATCAAGATGGACTTCCAGTTCTTGGAGAAAATGGTGTGATCTACGTTAATGGATCAAACTTTTCAGTAAATCAAGACGGTCAAGTTTTTATGAACGATAGATACATAGATAAGATTATGCTGAGATCCTTCTCGGATAATAACCAACTTGAACGTGTTGGAGGAAATCAATATGTATACACTGGATCCCCTGATACTATTAGTCCTTCTAAAGCAAGCCTAAGACAAGGATATCTAGAAGGATCAAACGTTAATGCAATTCAAAATATGACAGCAATGATAGTAGCTCATAGATCTTACGAGGCTTATCAAAAGGCAATTAAAAACTACGATAATATGATGGAAAAATCAGCTAATTCCATAGGGGAAGTTAAAGCATAGTTTATAAGGTATGTATATAAGATCCAAGATAAGGAGAACACAATATGATGAAAGCCCTTTTAACAGCAGCAACAGGTATGGGAGCTCAACAAACTACCATTGATACCATAGCTAACAACATTGCTAACGTTAATACTACCGGGTTCAAACGTTCTAAAGCAAACTTTCAAGATCTACTCTATCAAACATTGAAAGCTCCAGGACAAAATTCAACTTCAGGATCTATGGTTCCAAGTGGAATTCAAATAGGATCTGGAACTCAACTCTCCTCGGTTGAAAAAATGTTTGCTCCTGGAAGTGCTATCATTACTGATAAAGAAACAGATCTTATGATTGAAGGAGAGGGTTTCTTTAGAGTTCAACTAGATGATGGAACTATCGCTTATACTAAAAATGGTAATTTCAAATGGGATAATACCGGTCGTTTGGTTACTTCAGATGGATTCCCAGTGGTTCCAGAAATTACAATTCCTGTAGGAGTACCTAAAGATAAAATCAATATAGGACTAGATGGAACAGTTAGTATTCGTGATGGAGCGACTGTTCAAGAACTAGGACAAATGCAGCTTGCTAACTTTATAAATCCAGCAGGGCTAGATTCACTAGGAAGAAACCTGTTTGGAGCAACTGTAGCTAGTGGGGAACCAATTGTTGGAACTGCTTCTCAAGATGGACTAGGAGCTATTGCTCAAGGGCAACTAGAAGGTTCTAACGTATCCATAGTAGAAGAAATGGTTAATATGATTACGGGACAACGTGCTTATGAGTTAAACTCTAAAGTAATTCAAACCAGTGATCAAATGCTTCAACAAACTAATAATGTAAGGTAGGTAACAGAAAGAAATGATTTAGAGATAGTCTAGATCATTTAAAAAGGATCAATGGCTAGATTTAGAAAAATGATGATAAGTTTAGGATACGTTCTAAACCGATTGGGTTTAGGATGTATCCTTTTATTATCTAGTTTAGTTTTTACAACTAATATTTACTCTCAAGAAGATAGCTCGAAAGAACCAGAGTTTAGTCAAGTTATAAAATTAGAACTTAGCCCTAATTATGTATCTACTCATCAAAACGTATATTTAAAAGATATCAGTAAGTGTTCTGGGGGAGAACTTTGCTTTGAGATATATGGAATAAGAGTTGCTAGTTTTTCTCAAAACCAAACCTCAATAACTTTAGATCAAGACAGTATCAGATCCTCTTTAACTAAAGAATATCCTTCGGTAGATTTTCGTTTGTTTGGTGCGAATGTAAAGATAGAAGCACGCAGCCATCCTTTAACTCAAAAAGAGGTTGCTGATGAGTTTATAACTACACTATCTAAAAAACTATCTCGTTACGGATCTTTTAAGGTGGGCGTAGATATTAATTTTATTAAAAACGTAGACCTCTTTGATGACGAGTATCAAATAAAAATAGAAGGATTAGATGATAAAAACGATGAACAAGAATTTTTAAAAACTTGTCTTACAAAAACTAGGTTTACTGTTTTTTATTCTTCGGATGATATAATTAAGGAAGCTTTGATAAATGCTAGGATCAAATTAGAAAAGAAAGTTGTTTTATCAACGCACCAGATTCCTAAAAATACAATAGTAACTAGTAAAGATTTAACTACGGGATTTGTTCCTGTAAGTTATTTTTCGTTGCAGGCAATCTCTTCTTATAAAGCAGTTATAGGTAAAAGAACTAAACACACTATATATAATAATAAAACATTTTCTTCAAAGAATTTAATAATTCCAAGTCTTATAGATAAAAATCAAATTCTAACTCTTAGAACTAAAGAGACAGGGAATAGGGGACTTTCAATGTCAAGAACCGTTCGGTCTTTGAACTCTGGAAATAAAGGAAGTGTTATTAATGTAATTCCTATAGGAGATAAAAGTTCAGTAAGAAACAATATTATTCAAGCAAAGGTAATAGATAGTAAAACAGTAGAAACTCTGTAAGTAAAAAGTAAAAAGGTTAAAGATTTAAGATTATATTAGATTAGTTAAGGGTTAAAGGTAGATTATGGATAGATTAAGACAAGTTAGACGAGTGTTATCAGTTGTTGGAATAACAACTTTATGTCTATTGGTTTCAGGATGTGAAACTATATTAGGAACGATGTTTACGGGAAGAATTTCATCAAATAGAACTCTTGCGAATAGAAAAAACTATAAACAAGAATTTATTTCATCTCGTCCTATAAAATCTGAAGATGATGATGAATACGATGTACTTGTAAGAAGAAAAGGGGTTATTATTGAACCTTCAGATGAAAAAAGTACTACTGGATCTTTAATGAACACTCAAGATCCTAGAAACAATCTGTTTTTATCACAAGAGCCAATTAACGTAGGGGATTGGCTTGATGTAAATGTTGTATTTAATAGAAAACAATCTGAAGCAAATCAAGAAGGAGAAGGTGAAGGGGAAGCTCAAGCTGGAGAAGAATCAAACCAAGATCAAGATAATGAAATTGCAGATATTATAGCAATGCTTCCAAATCTAGATCCTGCTGATCCAACACTGGCACTTCTAACTTCAGTAAAAATGAGAGTTAGCCAAGTTCATCCAAATGGAGATGTTACGGTATCTTTGAGACGTTCTTCTAGAAATGAAACTACCTCGTACGATTTTATTAGTACAGCTCATATTCCATATAAAAACTTAAGTACTGGAAAACCTCTTACTACCCAAGATCTTACCGACGTTACTTGGTTTGAAAACGATGAAGGATATGTTTCTGAAAAATATTCTTCTATCTGGGAAGATGAATACAGTTTAAGACTATCAGGATTTAAAGAAACTAAATCTAAATATGCACTTGAGCTAGAAAAGAAAGAAAAAGAATTAAAACAAGCTAGAAAGGTACTTGAATCTAGAGTTAAAAATTTTGCAGAAGAAAAAAAACAGTTTAGAAAAAAACAAGAAAAACTAGCCCTGGCTCAAGCTGAAGAAGCTAAAGCAAAGGAACAAAATAAAACAGAGGAGGCTAGTAGTACTCAAGAAAAAGAAGCCAAAAAGATTTCTCAAGCCTCTGAGAATATAACTACGAAATAGGTATAAAACTTCAATCGGAGAGATTATATGAATAGACTAAATTTAATAACTAAATATCTTCTTATGGTAAGCTTACTAGGTATATCTTTTAATCTATATTCTCAAAATGAGATAAAGTTAAAGGATCTAGTAAACGTAAGAGGCTATAGAGTTAATAACCTTGTAGGTATGGGGTTAGTTGTAGGACTATCAGATACTGGAGATTCTAATAATTTTTTAACAACCAACACTATGGCTAGAAATATGCTGAATAAGCTTGGTCTTCATATAGATGCAGATCAAACGGTATCATCTAAAAACATAGCATCTGTTGTTGTTTCAGCTGATCTTCCTGCATTTAAGAGAAATGGAGATAAACTGGATGTAAAAATATCTGCTGTGGGAGATAGTTCAGATCTTTCGGGAGGACAACTTCTTGCCACCTACCTAAAAGCAGGTGATGGTAAGGTGTATGCTGTAGCAAGTGGAATGATTGTAAATAGTTCTGGAAAGAAATCAACAACTCTTACAATTCCAGAAGCAGCTTTAGTAGAACAAGAATTTACTCCTGAAATAGCTCCTAGTGGAAAAATAACTTTGAGTTTAAAAGAACCTGATTTTACTACTTCATCTAGAATACAAGAAGCGATTAATCTGTATTTTAAAGGTTTTTATGCAAAAAGCCAGGATCCTTCTGGAGTAGTGGTAGAGGTTCCTCCTTTATATGAAGGTAGAGTAGTAGATTTTATAGGAGAGTTAGAAAATTTAGGAATTAATAAAGACAAAAAAGCGGTGATTGTATTTAATGAAAAAACAGGAACTATAGTTATAGGCAATGAAGTGGTGATAGATGATATTTCTATTACTCATAATGGGGTAAACATAGATATAAAAGGTGGAAAACTGTCTGAAAACAGCCAACCTAGTACTGTTGGAGAATTTGTAAAACAGGCAACTTCTCTGGGGCTTGGATCAAAAGATCTAATAGCAATACTAAAATCAATGCATAAAGCTGGAGCTATAAGTGCTGAGCTAGAATTTCTATAATTAGGACAGGTTAGAATAAATGGAGATTATATTTATATGGATATTTCACAAGTAACAACAATTCAAAACCTTGATACCTCAAGAATTGGTAAGTTAGAAAAAAAGAGTAAAGAAGCCAAAGATACCGAGAGTATCAAAAAATCTGCTAAAGAGTTTGAAGCTATATTTTTGGAACTTGTACTTAAATCTATGAGAAATACTGTAGAAAAATCAGATCTATTTGATGGAGGAAACGGAGAAGATATATTTAGACAACTTTTGGATTCGGAATATGCTAAAACAATGGCAGATCAAGGAACTACAGGGATCTCGCAAGCTATTGAAAAACAACTACTTTCTGCGTATGGAAAAACTCAGGAAGGGATTGATAAAAATAATGGAATGGGTGTCTATAAAGACAGCCTCTAAATTTGGTATAATAGTTATAGGTATGGTAGTATTATAAAGGTAGCAGTCAGACAGTAGCAATAATCTATAACTAAAAATACAAAGGGTGACACAATGGCTAAAATCACTGGTGTTGATAATTCGATAAATAATTCTCAGATTTTAAGTGAAGTATTGGCTAAAAAAGCTTCTAAGGTATCTTCATCTAAAACGGAAAAGACAGGAGATTCTTCCATATCAACTGGAGTATCTTCTAACTATGATGTAACAGTTTCAGATGAAGCAAAACGATTGGCAGATTCTCGTAAGCTTGCTTTTGATATAGCAAAAAATACTTCTCCAATAAGGGAAGAAAAGGTAGAACAGTTAAAACAAAAGATTCTTTCTGGTGAATATACACCGTCGGCTTCTGATATTGCAGATGGTATTATAAAAGATGCTTGGTACGATAAATTAGCACTTGATCTTCATGATCAAGAAAAAATGAGATAGTAAGGATAATGTTTTATGATGAATAAGGATCAGGTATTAATCTATAAAGAAAGATTAGATAATTTTTATAAGAATTTAAAAATTATCTATGATTCTTATTCTGCTTTTCCTGCTTTGATAAGTGAAGAACATTCTTATGTAGTAGCAAGAAATTTAGAAAAACTTGAGGGCATAGTAGCTCAAAAGGAAGAGTTAACAAGAAAGATATCAGAGGCTTTGGAAAGTAACAGAAGAATAGGAGATGTTTTTTCTAGTGAATATACTGACAGTAATTTAGATAATGTATCGGATCTAATTACATTAGTTTCTTCACTGGAAGAGGTAGCATCCAATCAATCTTTACAGGAAATAATAGAAAAGTTAAAGAATTTACATGATAGACTTCAGGTATTGATTCATGATGTGAGTTTTCAAATGGAACAAAATAAGTATTTAATTACAAAACTCATGGAAGAGAAAAGAAATAATTTTTTGTTTTGGCAGGAAGTAATATCAGATACTCTTGCTTCCTATAATAGAAAGGGAATTCAAAAAGGAACTGGACCAGTATCAATCTTTAAAATATCCGCTTAGAATGGGTAGGGTAATAATTTAGTTTTTAGGGTTTTGTTTTATATATTAATTTAGATGTTTTTTACGAATCTGTAGATTAGAAAGAAGAGAGAAGTTATTAAAAGTTTATTTTCCACTTTGAATATGGGATCTGAGTCCTTGTTTATAAATAGACAAGGAGTGGATACTAGTGGACATAATATAGCAAATGCAAATACCGAAGGATACTCTCGTCAAAGACTTAATACATCAGCTAGAGAACCTATAGGACATATAGGTATGGCTATAGGTAATGGAGTAATGGCTGAAAGTATCACAAGAGCAAATGATCAGTATATAGATAAACAACTTAATGATTCTAAACAGGTCTTGGGAGAAAGTTCTACAAGATCTGAAGAACTACAAAAAATAGAGTTAATCTATAATACTGAAGCGACAACTAATATAGCAAATAGATTGGCAGAGTTTTTTGCTTCTTTGCATGATTTATCTGCATATCCTGAAGATTTATCTGCAAGAACTAACGTAAGAGAAGCCGGGTATAACCTTGTGACGGCTATTAAGGGTGTAGATGAAAGTTTAAGAACAGCAAAATCTGATGTTGATTCTCAAATTAAATGGGAAACTGGAGAAATTAATCATTTATTAGATAGAATAGCAGATCTTAACGTAAAAATTGTGGGATCTGATGGAAAAGCAAATGATTATCTTGATGAGAGAGATAGAGTTTTGAGAAAACTCGGGGAAAAAATTCAGATATCTTATTATACAACAGATGCTGGATCTATTGTGGTGAGAGGTCCTGGACAGACTCTTTTAGTAGAAGGAAAGGAAGTTTCAAAACTAGATTTAAGAAAAAATGAAAAGGGAGATCTAAGAAGTTATATTAGTGCTTCAGATGGATCTTTTCCTATAGATGTTATAGATAGATTGAAAAGGGGATGTATGTCAGCTCTGTTTTATGTTAGAAATAATGTTATAGATGGGCTGATGAATAAAAATAACGAACTAGCTTATACCTTCTCAAATAGATTTAATGAGGTTCACAGGCAAGGATTTGGTGTAGGGGCTTATAATGAAACTACGGGAAGAAACTTCTTTAAGGAAGTACATTCTATGAAAGATGCAGCAATGAACCTGGATCTAGATGAACATATAGCTTTGGATGTTAATGCTATAGCAACTGCTGCTTCTTCTGGAAGTATAGGGGATAACGTGGTTGTTAATAGACTTATAGATATGCAAAAGAAAAAAATATTTTCAGATGGAAGTAGTGATGTAGAAAGTTTCTATAGTGATTATGTATCTAAACTTGGTGCTGATATTCAAAGAGCTAATAAGAAAAAAGAAGCTGATGATCTTATAGTAAAAGAGTTAGATTCAAGACGAGAATCTATAGCAGGGGTCTCATTGGATGAAGAAGCTGTGAATATGATGAAGTGGCAAACTGCTTTTGCTGCATCTTCGAAGGTTATAACAACTGCTGATGAGATGCTCGATACTGTACTTAGTTTAAAAAGATAGTTAATAGATTTTATTGGTAGTTTAGTAAATTGGAATTTATAGTATGAGAATTTCAGAACAACAAAGATTTAATTCAGCTAATTCTAAGATAGAAAAAGCAAGAGCAGATAATGCTCAAGCTTTGGATAAATTAGCTACCCAAAAGGAAGTATCAAATATATCTGATGCACCTCAAAATCTTCATAAAATATTTAGATCTTCTGCTAATTTATCCAACATAGATAATTTCCAAAAAAATATAGCTTTTTCTCAAGGATATCTTGAAAGGACTGAGGCTGCTATTGCTAATATTACTGATAACCTAATACGAGCTAAGGAACTTGCAATAGGGCTAGCAAATGATACTAATAATGCAGAAAGTAGAAAAATGGTAGTTCCTGAGATAGAACAACTTATTCAGGATGTAATCGCTTCTGCAAATACTACCTATGCTGAAAGATATGTATTTTCAGGGTTTAGAATAAACACTCCGGCATTATCTAAAGAGGGTATCTATAATGGAGATGATGGAGCTATTTTCTTACAAACTTCAGATAATGGTTTTCAAAAGATAAATGTACAAGCAAGGCAATTGTTTGAGGCTTCGGAAGAAGAAGCAGTGAATGGTCATCAGGGAATTATAGATTGTCTTCATACTCTAAAACATTCTTTAACAAATAATAATAAGGAAGAATTACATAGAAGTATTTCTGAACTTGATTTCCAATTAGGTAAAATGAATTATTATAGAGCTGAAGCAGGGGCTCTGCAGAACTCTTTATCTACAGGTATGAACACTTTGGATCTTGATAAAGAGCATAATGCCGATTATTTATCGAAGTTACGTGATGCAGATATATTTAAAACATCTTCTGATTTTAAAAGGACGGATACGATCTTACAATCTGCATTGACTGCGTGTAATAAGATGATAGAACCAAGTTTGCTTTCGGTTTTAAAATAAGTTGAGATAGAACTAAAGTTCTGCCTATCAATTATTTCTAATCTGGTTAAATTATGGATTTTTTTGAGTTATATGTCAAATAAAGGAATATTTGATTGGACAACACGGAAATTTTCTGGTTAAGTTTTCGTGAAGAAGAAACCAAGGAGGGTAAAGGCGTGTTGGTTTTGACAAGAAAAGTTGGTGAAGGTATTGCAATAGGTGATGATGTTAAGATCGTTATCATGCAGATCAAAGGGAAACAAGTTCGGATAGGTATTCAGGCCGATCCATCCACAGCAGTTCATAGAGAAGAAATTTATCAAAAAATTAAAGAAGAAAATAGATCCGCATCAAGTTCTGCGTTGTTTGATGAGGGAAAGGCTAGTTCTTTATTTTCAAGTTTAAACACTTCTGGGGCAACTGAAGGGAAACGAGCTCCAATGAGAAGACCTTTGAAGATATCCAAAGATAGTGATTAGTAGAATAGATTCTTTTTTAGACAGAATATCTGAAAATTTATGTTTTACTGCTTAACTTGAAGAACAAGTGTTGATTTTTTGTTTATAATTGCTTGATTCTTCGAGTATAGTTGTTGTACACTTAGTACTAGATACATCTATGCTCTTTTAGTTATTAAGTTAATTTTTAAGACAGGGGTGAACTGGTGAAGTTTAGTACTACCCGATTCGGTGAGATAGAAGTTAATTTAGACGAGTCTATATTTTTCCCTTCTGGTTTAATAGGATTCCCTGAATTGACTCGGTTTGTTTTACTGAATAGTGAAAGTGAAAATTCTCCGTTTAAGTGGTTACAATCTTTGGATGATGGAAGTATTGCGTTTATCCTTATAAATCCTTTGTCTTTCAAACCTGATTATATGGTTGAAGTTTCTGATGAAGAAATTTCAGGTTTAGAGCTTACAAGCGAAGAAAATGCAGCGATTTCTGTGATTGTTACGATGCCTTCAAATCCTGAAGAAATGACTGCAAATTTAAAAGCTCCTATTATTTTTAATGTAGAAAATAGACGTGGTAAGCAGGTTATTTTGAATAACCCAGAATATCTTACTAAGCATCTTATTGGTCAGGAAATAAAGAAAAATTCAACTAAACCGACGGATGAAGTAAGTGAAGATCTTATCGATAAAATCAAGAAAGATACCTCAAAAAATAATAAAAATAGAGTAGTTAATGCTTAGTTTTGGGTATCTTTTTTTATATAAGTTGTAGCTCTTTTAATAAATCTTCCATTTTTGAGTTTGAAGATTCGTCGTTAAAACTAGGCTTAATGACGGATATTGCGACGTAGTTTTGTTCTACAAGATATTGATCTGAGTTTGGAATATCATCGTAACTATATTCTTCTCCTCCAATCCAAACAATAGGATAACCTCTTGGATCTTTAGATTCGCTGATGGCATTGGTATAGCGCTTTACACCAATACTTGCCATACGTATTCCTTTAAGATCTGAAATTTCAACATTAGGAACATTTATATTAATAACAAATCTTCCGTTATCCCCCAGAGAAGCTAGTACTGGATTAACACTGCCCTTGTTATCTAAGATAGCTGTCATAAACTTCCTAAATACGTGGATACAAGTCTCCCAGTGAAGTTTTCCATGATATCCATTAAGTGAGATTGCTACAGCTTTAAAATTATAAAGACTTGCCTCCACTGCTGCTGCTACTGTTCCAGAATATATGGTATCTGATCCAAGGTTAGATCCTCGATTAATACCTGAGATAACCCAATCAGGACGTTTTCCTTCCTTGTCTAACATATACAGTCCTACCATCGAAGCATCTGCAGGAGAACCATCTACTGCAAAAATAGAAGGAGATATGGTTTTTGTTCTTAGTGGAGATCTCGTTGTTATAGAATGAGAAGAGGCAGATTTTTCATGAAGAGGAGCATAAATTATAGGGGTACAAATATCTTGAATATTATCGTATAGGATGCGAATACCATCAGCATAAACACCATCATCGTTAGATAACATAAATATAGGCTTTTCCATAAAAAACTCGATTCTGAATATAGTAAGATAACTTACTTGAATAATTTGGTAGTTAGCACTTGTTCTACACTGGTCTTAGATATTTTCTTATATGTTTTTATAAAAAGATAAAATAACTAAGATCACACCCAGGATAGAGTAAAGGATTTATGTTTTTTTTTCTAGGATAAGTTAATTAAAAATAAACTAAATGGAGTGAGGTTTGATATAATAAATAGTACGGTACTTGTATTTTTTTTAAAGTCAGAGAGATGTGTGTAGAGGGATTTGGTATGAAAGGTAGACATAAAATATTAATTTTAATAACATGTTTTATTTTTGTTTCCTGTAAAAGTGGTAGAATTATTCAAGATCCTGAATCTTATCGCTCTCCTTTACAGTTTGGAATAATGGATCAAAACTATAATTTTACTCTGAATAAGAAAGTACCGGTAGATAAGCTAAAAAAAGAATATCCTGTTATAAAAAATTCAAGTGTTAGTTATCTAAAAAGTGGAGATCAGTATCTAAGGTATAGAATGAATCTTATAGATGCTGCTAAAAATAGTGTATATCTTCAAACCTTTATTTATGATGATGCAGAAGTAGCTTGGAAAATATCAGAAAAATTAGTGGCAGCTAAAAAAAGAGGGGTAGATGTTAGATTGATTGTTGATGAAGGGACTTTTACTTATGTAAAAAAACAGGATTTATATAAATATTTAAAACTGAATGGAATTAAGTTTGAGGGATATGAAGTAGCGTATTTAAATCTATTGAATCTTCTTCCTAGTAGTATGGATTTGAATGCTTTAATAGACAATTTAAATTATAGAAAACATGAGAAGATATTTGTAGTAGATCCAGGACTTGATTCAGGGGTTGCTATTATTGGTGGTACTAATATTGCAAATGAATATTTTGGAGTGGAACCTAAAAATTATTTGAAGAATTGGACAGATAAAGATGTAGCTTTAAAAGGAGATATTGTTGTTAAAATAGCTGAAGATTTCCTGGATACATGGAAATATTTACAAGAACAACACAATAAAGGTAGTTATGAATTTTTTGGTAAAGTATGGGAGTTACCGACAAGTATTATAGATTTGCTTTCTATTACTCCGTTGAAGTATAACACTCCTGACTTGGATTCAAATATAGTAAAAAATATTAATAAAGCTCTTAGTACGAATTTAGAACTAGCATACTCATCTTCAAATATCAGATACTTATATAATAAACCAAAACAGAATCAATTAGTTATATATGATGCTTATGTAGATGCTATAAAGAGTAGTAAATCATCTGTTGATATGATTAATGCTTATTTCATTCCATCTTTGGAAATGAGACAAGCAATATTAGAAGCAATTAAAAGAGGGGTAAAAATTAGAATAATTACTAACAGCGATAAAGCTACGGATATTTCTGCTATAGTAAGGGTAGGAAGACTTCTGTATGATGAGATTTTGACTTATAATAAATATGCTTCAGGAAACGGGGGAATAGAAATATATGAATGGGAAGGTCACACTGTATTAAATAATTATAAGGGACTTTTACATTCTAAATTTGCTGTTTTTGATAATACATTAGTATTTGTAGGTTCTTATAATTTAGATCCTAGAAGTCAGAATTTAAGTACAGAAAATATAATAGTTACTGACAACTCAAATTTGGTATCATCCTTAGGTACGGAATTTAAAAAATATCTGTCAAAAGAATATGTACAAATAGTAACTGAAGAAGAGGCAAAATCATTTCTCAAAGCAAATAATCTTCAAGAAAAACTTATTAATAAATATTCCGATGCTTTGATTCCTCTGCTATAGTAATAAAAAAAGCAACCTGTGAGTTGCTTTTTTTATAAGGTAATTATTAAATTTATTTTTATCAATTACGGAATAAAAACATGATAGTTAGTTTGCTTTTAATAGTTGAAGACAGGTGGCTGTTATGTTTTTTTGTAGATGCATAACGTTTTCTGGAATTTCAGTAGCAACTGAAACAAAAGCACCTGTTAGAAGAAGTTGAATCATTCTTGCAACTTTTCCAACTTCGTTAATAGATATACCGAAAGATTTATCTGCTATTCCTTTTTCTATAATTCCTTTTAAACGTTCAAAACCAAGTCTAACAAATGTAGAGTTGTGGGCTTTTAATCTAGAATCAACACCACTATAGTGAAGGAATAAAAATCCTACATGCATATATGAAAGATTCTTTTTAGTAAAAGTTTCAAAATGTATTGCTATATATTCTAAAAAGAATTCTTTAGTATTCTTACAATCTAGAGATTTTAAAGTCAGATAATCTGTAATCTGAGATTGAACTACAGACCTAATATATTTAAAAGAAGCTTCGATAATTTGCTTTTTGCTTGGAAAATAGTGTTGAATTAAAGGTCTGCTTACATGGGAAGCTGTTGCAATCTTAGCGTAAGTAGCTTGTTCTATTCCTATTTTTACGAAAACTTGAATAGCACCTTCAACAATCTGAAGCATTCGTTTATGACCAATAGATAAGTTTCCTGAATTTAGTTTTGATGGTAAATCATCAAAAAAAGCCATGTCTTCCACGAGTTTCCCCCTTTTTGATAAAAATAAAAAATCGATAAAAATAAAAACAATGAAAAAAAGGCTGAGACGCTCAGGAGCGCGTATTAAACAAACTGGCAACAAATAGTCCCTTCTGACCTTTTAGATGTGCAATTATTCTATTTTTTGCAAAAAGTCAAGTAATTCTGTTTTACTTTTTATGCAACACGAATTAATCTAATGACATTAGGTAGTTAATAATTAAATAAAAATAGCTGAGAGGTAGATCATGCTTTTACCGAGGGGGTCCGTCTTTTTATGTCAGGGTGTAGGTAAAATGTTACTTTGGGTATCTTTACTACTAATTACCTCGTTTAATAATTTGTTCGCAACAAAAGATATAAGAGTTGATAATCTAAAGATTATGTCTAAAGATGAGATTCTTAGAGAACAACAGATTGATAGTCAAAGAACAGATTTTAATAACTGCGATGTAGTTTTCTCAACGGATAAAACTACAATTGATAACTCATATGTGGAATACAGAGTAGATAGATTGGGGGATTCTGTAGCATATGGATTGGATTATAAACCAGCTTGGGATAGTAGTATTTGGTCTACCAATCTTAAAGTACAAGGAATAAAAGACTCTCAAGCTTTTTGGAAAGATATACTTTTTTTTGCTGGAGCAGTAATGACAATATATCGTGTTAGAAAAGCTCATCTAGGATATGTTTTTCTCTCGAAGTGGGCACTAGATGTTCATAATAATCCTTATAATTCTGCTTTTACTACTGTTTATAAAAGAGGGGATGGGGGAATAGATGCTGTAGTAGGTACATTAAGGTTTATAGAGTCTGATGTTAGAGATCAGCTACCTTTAGAAAAGTTTTTAGATATAGGTCTGAAAACAGAAGGATTTGAAAAGTATGAAATAGGATTACTTACAATAGAAAAATTACCATCTATTGAAGATAAAAAAAGAATTTTATTGGAACTTTGGCTTCATCTAGTTAATTATTTTAAGGATAAAAATAAACAGACTATACGTGTTTATGCCTTTGCAGATAAGTTTTGTACTAGATTATATAAAGGATGGGGATTTGTTCCTGTAAAAGAGTTTTATAAAAACGGTGTATTAGTAAAAAACGATGAAACTCATAAAGATATGTTAAAATTGGAGCAAGGACCTAATATGGAAGTGTTAACATATGAACTGTCTAAAGAATCTTTGCTACAACTTTTGAATAAAGCAAGTGATGGGATGCTTTCTATAAATTCTTCTATGGTACGAGAAAGATTAAACAACGTAGGATTATCGTCTTTTTTTGATCGTGTACTTAGTTTGTAAAAGTTGTAATTTAAGCAAAAAAAGATCATAAGATATTTTAGATTTGGTATTTTTCATGGGTAGACCAATGGTTGTTTAACTTGTTTTGAAAATATGCAATAAATAATGAAGGACACCATGCTAAAAATAATGATCTAAAAAAATTTAAAAAAAGATGCGTTTTGGGTCTTTTTTGATTTGGTAAGGAACGATTTAAATCCTCGTAGCACATTCTATCGTATAAGCATAAAAGATAAGTACAACCCAAAAAGTGGATCCCAGGGATACACGATAATAAAAAGATAGGAGAAAAACCTATAGCCAAGTGTCTTGTTACTAGCTGATAGGTTTTTATTAGCCAGAGTACATAATATAGTCCCAATGAGCATACTGGATAAAAAACAGAAGAAGTAAAAAGAGATGTTTTCTGTCCTAGTCTTAATCTATTAGAAGTAAGAAGAGCTAACATTTCATTAGATGGAGGTGGAACGGTTAATGATTTTCTAAAGGTTCTATTTTTAGAAGATATTTTATGAAAAGTATGGACCTTAGATGTTGCAGAGGTTTGTTCCGAAGTATATGAAGAGTCTAAAGAATTGATCCTCGGTTGAATAACGGTAATAGTAGTTTCTTGTGGAGTATCAACGTTAAGTTTAGTAGATCTAGATTCAACGTGTGTTTGAATTTTTCTTCCGATAGTGATAGGAACTTTAAGTTTTGATTCAGCTTGAGAGTATGTTGAAATAGATGTGTTATTGGAAGATTGGTTTGTAACACAGGATTTTTCTTTTGGATTAGTGTTATTAGATGGACTAATATCATTGATCACACTAGAAGAGACTCTAACAGGAATAGAGACTGGTTCTGAGATAGAGGTGTTTATAGTTTTTGATTTAGTAGATGAAGCGGGAGTTCTAGATTGATTCTTTGTATTGGTACCAGTTCCATTATTGACGGAAGAAGATAGAGGATTACTTTTGGGTTCAAGTTTAGATTCTAAAGGGATATCTGTAGTGATTGTAGGAGTAGATGGAAATTTATCTGAAGTATAATTTAAGGCTTCTTCTTTTAAATCTTTTATAACCTGATTAAACTCCGTTTGGAAAGAAGATGATACGGAATTATTGTTGTGTAATACAGGATGGGTTTTAGGTTTGACTGGAGAGTTAATGTGAGAATTAATTTTTGTAAGTTGTTGCTCTACTGATATCGTAAAAGCTTTTTTTTCTTCGTCCATGGAAGAAGATTGTAAAAGATTATGTAATTCTATCGTATCTTTTATTTTTTGCCAGGCAGACATGCCTTTTTGACATAAAAAATAATCACATGCTTTAGGATCGGAATTAAACAGTTTTACTACAGACGAAAAATCTGTAGGTCCACTTATTTTTGAACCGTTATATATATACCAGGGATTATTATAAAACTGAGATACATAACGATCTTTATTCATAATATACAACTCAATAATAATTACTAATTTCGGTTTTAAGATAACATATTTTTTATTATAATAAAAAAAACTGTTTATAGTAAATAGTTATCACACAATGATAAGAATTACAAAAAAATGGATAGGGAATGATATGAATATAGATTTAAATTTAGATCAAAATATAAAAGATAAAATAGAGTATTGGACGAGTGCTGATGTATTTGATGGTAAGACCAAGCAAGAAATAAAAAATTTGGTTGATAGGAAAGATTGTGGAGAACTTATCGATAGATTCTATAAGGATTTGGAGTTTGGTACTGGAGGACTTAGGGGAATAATGGGAGCCGGTAGTAATAGAATGAACGTATATAACGTTGAAAAAGCTACCGTAGCAGTTGCTAAATATATGAAGGAATATTACGGGACAGATACTAAATTACAGGTTGCTATTTCATATGATTCTAGACTTTGTTCCCAAGAATTTGCACGCTCGGCAGCAGCAGTTTTGGCTAGTTTTGGAATTAAAGCTTTTATCACAGAGGAGTTAAGACCGACTCCTATGCTTTCTTTTATGGTAAGACATTTTAATTGTCAGGCTGGTATCTGTGTTACCGCTAGTCATAATCCAAAAGAATACAATGGGTATAAACTGTATTGGCAAACTGGGGGCCAGGTTGTTCCTCCAGTGGATGAACAGGTAATTAAAAAATATAATGAGATGAATCAATATGAAGAACTTCCTTGCGAAATCTCTTATGAAAAGGGAGTTTCTTCAGGAATGATAGTTCCTATCACCTCGGAATTAGATGATGCATACTTTAAACAAATGGAAAAACTTAGTATCAGAACGGCTGATAAAGAACCTAGAAACTTAAAGATTGCTTTTACTCCTCTGCATGGTACTGCAGGATATCCTGTAGTAGAAGGATTAAAACGATTTGGTTTTAGGGATGTTTCTATTGTAGAAGAACAGAAAAAACCTGATGGGAATTTTCCTACTGTTTCGTATCCTAATCCTGAGGATCCTAAAGCCTTGGATCTTGTGTTGAAACTAGGACAAAAAATTGGAGCTGATTTAGTGTTGGCGACAGATCCTGATTGTGACAGAATTGGTATTGTATATAGGGATCAAGATGGAAGTTATAAATTTTTGAATGGTAATCAAATAGGTGTAGTTTTAATTGAGTACATCCTATCATCTTATAAAGAACTAGGAATTTTGCCTGATAATGGTCTTGTGGTAAAAACGATCGTAACATCGGATCTTCAAGATAGAATAAGTGAGTACTATGGAGTAAAATGTGAAAATACTCTAACAGGATTTAAATGGATTTGTGATAGGATTCATGGGTATGAAACCGGTAAGTTAAAACCACAAAGAAAATATCTCTGTGGTGGTGAAGAAAGTTACGGGTTTTTGATTGGAGACTTTGTTAGAGATAAGGATGCTATAAGTGCGTGTGCTATGGCAGCTGAAATGGTAAATCACTACAAGCTTCAAGGAAAAACTTTAACAGATGTTTTAAACGATTGTTACAGAAGACATGGAGTTTACTTTGAAGTACTTCATAATGTAGTACTGAAGGGAAAAGATGGGGCTGAAAAAATTAAGGGAATGATGGATAAGTTAAGAGCTGATCCTCCTCGACAAATAGATGGAGTAGATGTTAGCTACATTAATGATATTTTGAAATTAAAACAAATTAATCTTCAATCTTCTGGGAAAACAGAGGGTTGTGATATAGATCTTCCTCCTTCTAATGTTCTCCAATTTGTTCTTACAGATGGCACTAAAATTAGTGTAAGACCTTCTGGAACTGAACCTAAGATAAAATTTTATGTTTCTGTAAGACAAAATACAGATAAAAACATTTCAGATTCTGAGCTGAAGGATGTTAAAATTAAATGTGATAGTCGAGCTAAAAATATATGTGAGATTTTCTCACGTATGGCAGATATTTAGAAATAGCAAGAAAATTAGATGATAGAATTGTAATAGATATTGTCAGAAGTGAATTTTTACTAACCATGGATTGTTATGTTATGATATACTTAAAATAAAAAGGAGTTTAAATTGAGAAGAAGAATCATTTTGATATCTATTATAGGGATCTTGTTCTGTGGAATAAGTCAGTATGTAGCTCCTGTATCTTTATATGCTGATGATTATGTAAGAGCTACCGAAGATCCTGATAATGTAAAAAATAAGATTTATCCAAGAAATAGGAAAATAGAATTTGGAGCGGATTTTGGAGCTTTTTTGAATCAAGGCTTTGTTAATACAATGTTACTTCATTTTGTTGCTACTTATTTCTTTTCCGAAAATTGGGGAGGAAGTGTAGAATATTCTATAGGAATGGTGTCAGATAAAGATGAAAGAGCTTGTATTGAAACTTTTTATAATGCAAACCCTGATTCTAAGCTTGTTCAGAGTGGGGCTGTGTGTAAAGCTACTGATCCAAATCCAGAGGATTTTGAAACTGATGGAAATAATAGTAATTATGGACCAGCTTATATGCCTATAAGAGAAGTAACGGGGCTTGCAGCATTAAATCTTATTTGGACTCCTGTTTATGGAAAACAACTAATTTTCATGAGTAATACAAGCTTCTTTGATATTTTCTTTACTGCAGGAGTTGGTGCTGCTATGTCTACCTTCTATCCTGATAGTGAGCTCTTAAAAGATGGAAAAACAACATCAAGATGTTCTGCTACAGAAAATGAACAAGGTGGAGGTTATACTTTTAATTGTGGTACTCGTAACGAGGATTATATAGGTAAAGCAGGAAGACCTGATCCAGAGTCTTCAACTCTCCCTATAATAAATCTCGGTATAGGACAAAAATTCCATTTTGGAAAGAGGTTTTCAGTTAAAGTAGAACTTAGAAATACTACAATACTTGGAACTCCTTCTGCATTTGAAAATTTAGTAGCTGTTTGGGGAGGCTTGAACTTAAGAATTTAGCTAAAAAAAGTGGATACCTATACGTGAAGTATCCACCGTTATTGAATAAAAAATCTATTTTAAAGAGCGTTTATAAGCTAAAATGGAATATCTGAGAGTTCTTCAGAATTTATAGGTTCAAGCCCAATGTCAGCGAGCGATGAATTATCGAAACTCTCAGAAGAAGCGGATGATATATCCGAAGATTGTTGAGCATAAGAATTAGTAGTAGCCTGAGATGTAGACCTTGGAAGAAATTGAATATTACTTGCAATTATCTCTGTTGTGTATCTTTTTACTCCGTTTTTATCATCCCAAGATCTAGTTTGAAGCCTTCCTTCTATAAAAACAGGACTACCTTTTGTTAAATATTGATTACATATTTCAGCTGTTTTTCCCCAAGCAACAATTCTGTGCCATTCCGTATATTCTTGTCTTTGACCAGAAGTGTTGCGAATCTCTGTAGTAGCAAGACTAAAAGTTGTTACACTTAACTGATTTGCGGTAGAACGCATCTCTGGAGCAGTACCTAATCGTCCTAGTAAAAAAACTTTGTTCAATGAAGCAGAAGCCATTAGTTCCTCCCGATATAATCTCTTAATAGTTTCTTGGATATTACAATATCCATTGATTATGTTATATAAAATAGTGTTAACTATTAACAAGTAAAATTTGATTTATGTTGTAATCTTGGTAAATGATGTATAAGAATAAGAATCTGGGGGAAATATAAATCATGAAAAATATTAGATATCTTATAATTCTTATTTCTTTTCTATTTGTTCAATGTAGTGTTGAAGATAATGCTATAGATATAGACATGAATATTAATGGAGTAACTGATAGTGTTTATTCTGTGAGCAATCAGGTGTTCTACATCTTAAATTCTGATTATGATAATTCGTATAAAACGGGATCTATTCTTGCAGTGTCAAAAGAAGGAAAGAAACTTTTTGCTCAAGAAACCCCTAGAATGGGGAGGGTTCTTAAACAAGTTGGAAATACTCTACTTGCTTTGTTTGAAGGATCTGATGATGAAGATGGTGCTGGAGTTAGAATTTATAATATAGAACAAGATGCTTCTTTGAAGTTAGTTAAGAGTTGGGAAGGAAAAATTGATTGTAGTCCTAATGCTTTGGCTACGGTAGATTCTTATAATTATTATGCGGTAAGTTGTGGAGATGGATCTTTGTTCGTAGGAGATGTTGAGGGGAACTTTTTTAATAAGGTTAGAAACTATAAAACATCTCACAGGGGAGTTTTTATTGATAAAAATTCTGGCCTGATTTTTAGTTTTCCTTCTTCTGCATCAGATTCTAGGTATGTAAAAGATCTTGTAGGTAAAGATGAGTGTTCATATTCAGAAGAATCAAATAGTTGTGATCCAAATCTTGGAAGTAATGAGGTACCTGATGAATATGAAACAAATAAAATTGTTTTGAATAGATACAAAGAAATTGTAAAAAGATATCAAGTAGGAATTTATTCTATATCTAGTGAACTATCAAAACCTCAAGATCAAAGATTCATGTTTGAAGAGATTGATCAAAATAGGGCTAAAACAGAATTAAAATATATTTACGATGTCAAAGAAAATGGAGAAAAAACGTATAAAACGGGTTTTTGGTATGCTGTGGTGTCTAGCGAAGATGGTAGTATCTATCTTTCTAGGAGGGTATCTGGAACTGGAGAAATTTTAAAGGTTAATATTAATAAATCAAGTATTGATGAAGGAGATAAGATTAGCGATATTTTAAGCATAGAAACTATTCAAACTAATAGTTCTATAGAGGCTTCATCGGGATTTACTTCAAATTCTTTTTTCCCTGGTAAATTGGTACTTGTTAAAATTGATGGGAAAAAATATTTAGTAGCAAATCATTTTAAAGATTTTGTATATTTCCCAAATAAAGATGCAAGGCTGTTTGGATATTCTATGTTTGATCTAGAACAAAAAAAGAGCGTCAAAGGGATTATATCTAAAAATGTACACAACTCTTACTATTCACTATCGGTTGATGACGAGGGACTGGGACTTTCTGGTGCCTTTTATGGAAATAAGTTGATCCCTCTTACGTTTAAGGCAGAAGGGATTGTTTCTGGATGGAATAATTTAGATAGTATTTATTAGGTAGAGTTTTTTTTGAATTGGATAGTTTGCCGTAATGGGATAAGATATAGATTTAGATGATAGGGATGTTTCTGTTATCTATGGTTGGTGTTATTTTGGTTTGGGAGAGCCTTTAATGCTTTTAAAAAGGATTCAGCTGTCAGGCTTTAAGTCTTTTGCAGATAAGATTGTTATAGGACTGGAAAAAGGAATTAACGGAATCATAGGTCCTAATGGTTCTGGAAAATCTAATGTTATTGATGCTGTTAGATGGGTGATGGGAGAACAAAATGCAAAGACTCTAAGAGGGAAGGTTGCAACCGATATTATCTTTGCTGGATCTTCTAAAAGAAAACCTTTGGGAATGGCGGAAGTGTCACTGGTGTTTGATAACTCTATTCCTAGTAATTTTTGTCCTCCTGAATATAGACATGAATCAGAAATAGTTCTTACAAGAAGACTCTATATTGATGGTCAAAGAGAATTTTTAATTAATAAAAAAAGCTGTAGATTGAAAGATATTACCAACTTTTTCACCATGTCTGGACTTGGTGGAAAAAGTTATTCTATGATTCAACAAGGTGCTGTAGAAAGGATTTTAAATGCTAAACCTGAAGAAATCAGAGTAATTCTTGAAGAAGCAGCTGGTACTATTATTTATAAGTTAAAAAGAGATGAAACCTTAAAAAGATTTGAAAATACAAATGAAAATCTTTCAAGAATTAATGATATTATTGCTGAACTTGACAGACAACATACAAGTCTGAAATCTCAGATGGAAAAAGCCACTAAGTGGAATGAATACACCACTAGACTTAAAGATCTTGAAATGGATCTTTTCTATCATGACTATCATAAGTACTCTCAAGTTTTAAAAGATGCTAGATCGGAAATCTCATCAGAACTTGATAGAGAAGCAGAAATTATGGCTTCACTATCAGGACTTGAAAAAGATTATGAGTTGGTACAAGAAGAACTACTAAGTTCAGATCCAGATCTTCAAATTCTTCATGAAAAGGTTTCTTCCATTAGAGAAAGTATTGGTAGATACGAATCTACTATTAAATACGGGGAAGAAAATATCCAAATCAATAAAAAAAGACTAGGAGAACTTGAACAATCTATTGAAGAGGATAATCAAAATCTAAAGATTATAGAATCCCAGGCTCAAGCAGCTTTGGAAGAAGTAGAAAGATCAAGACAAAAAGCTAGAGAACTTCAAGACTATATCGATAGTTTCCAAGATGAGGTTGATAGAGTTGAAGAGATGATTCGAAGTTTTGATAGTAAAAAAGAAGATCTTCAAGATGAACTTCGAAGTATAGATAGACTCCTTGATAATAACAGTGTTAAAACTGAAAGTATTAATAGAGAAAGACAAAAGTTAGCAAAAGATATTTTGCTCCTTCAAGAAAGAGCTCAGTCGCTCGCAGCTACTATAAAAGAAACTAAGCTGATGCTTGAAGAAAGTTCTAAAAAGGTAGAAGAAAGACAATCAGGACTTAAGCAGTATTTTGATGATAAGGATAGACTCTCCAGTGAGATAAGGGAAGCTGATCAGAAGATATCTGCTTTGGAAGTTGAAAAAAATGCTCTAAAAGATGATTACTGGGAAGCAAAGGCTAAGTTAAATTCTGTTATAGAAATTGAGAACAACACTCAAAGCGTTACTAATGAAATTAAAAAACTCATGAGTAAGGATAGCTCCTTAAAGGATATGATCCTAGGAAGTGTTGAAGAGTATGTGGAGTTTGTTTCATCTAAAAATGAAGAGATCTCTTCTGGAGCTAGAAGAAGTATAGAAAAATGGTTGGAATGTGTTTTGGTATA
>CACXFL010000113.1 GCA_902766925.1 uncultured bacterium
ATTGGAGTTTTTAATGTCTGTTGCTATTCGTTTACAACGTCAAGGTAGAAAAAATAGACCTTTCTATCATATTGTAGTTACTGATAAGAGAAACAAAAGAGATGGAAGGTTTATAGAAAAAGTTGGTTATTATGATCCATTAGCAAATCCATCTGCAATTAAAGTTAACGATGAGAAAGTAAGTTATTGGTATAAAAAAGGTGCTGAGCTATCTAATACAGTTTCTGTACTTTTGAAAAAACTAAATATAAAACTTACAAGAGAAGTTATTCCTAACTCTTCGTCTGCTTCTAAGTAATTTGATGTGAGTTTTATGAATCAATCTAAAAGCTCATTTGTAAAAATAGGTATAGTAGGAAAAGCCCACGGATTAAGTGGGTTTTTTTTTCTATCTGGTAGAGATTCTCTGTTTGAACATCAGGTCAATTATGTATATATCGAACAGATGAGTTCATATAAAAAAATGAAATTAACTCATCATCTGGTACGCAGTGGAAAAACAGTTTTAGGATTAGATAGAATTAAATCAAGAGAAGATCTTAGTCTTTATCAAGGAGCTTCCATTTATATAAGTAGAGATGAAATAAATCTAGGATCAGAAGAATTTCTTTGGGATGATATCGTATCGAAGAGGGTAGTTGATTGTAATGGAAAGTTGATGGGTCAGGTAGAAAAGCTAGATAATTTTGGAGCCTCAAACATTATCACCATAAAAGATGAATCTGATAAAATTTGGATGATACCTTTTACTCAAGAGTTTTTTGATATGAATTTTTCCCAAGATTCTAATGAACCGTTAACTACAAAATATGAGGGATCTTATTTTGACGCTTTTAGATGTGAGAATTAACTATGATGAAAATATATACAATATCCATTCATCCTGGTTTTATGAAGGAGTATTTTAATTTTGGAGTAGGAACTTCTTCTAAAAAGTTAGGGATAGATATAGAGCATATAAATCTGAGAGATTTTTCAGTAGATAATCATGCAAGTGTAGATTCTCCTCCTTATAGTGAAGAAGATGGAATGGTACTTCGACCTGAACCATTATCAGATGCTATAAAGTGTATACAGGGAGGAGAAGAGAAAACCTCGTATGTTATCTATACCGCAGCTTATGGAACACTTTGGAACAATTATCATGCAAAAAGATTGTCTCAAAAGATTATAGAAGGCAGTATAGATCTAGAAAATTCTTACCAAAAAGATAGATTAATTCATGAATGTAGGTGTGATAAACTAGTGTTTATATGTGGAAGATTCTCTGGAGTAGATCAAAGATTTATAGATAGATATGTTGATGAAATTTTTTCCTCAGGAGACTTTATTCTATCAGGAGGAGAACTTCCAGTTCTTAGTATGATTGATTCTATTCTAAGGTTTATTCCAGGTGTTTTAGGAAATAGTAAATCTAACATCTCGGACTCTTTCGAACGTGAACTTGAAGGAAAAATAGAGTACCCTGTGTATTCAAGACCTCAAGAGTTTGAAGGAATAAAAGTACCCGAGGTACTTTTATCAGGAGATCATAAAAAGATTAAAGAATGGAAAAAAAATATGTCCTTGCAGATGACCCAAAAGTTTAGACCAGATCTATTAAAAGAAGACATTATTATAGATGAAACAAAGGATAAAAGCAGTAAATAAAATAAAAAGCTTGTTTACTAGATAAATAGCTAGCCTTGATTGACGATTAGTTAACAAGGTTTCTTTTTTTTTAGTGTTCAATAAATATAGATTTAGTTATCATAAATTGTAAGAATAAAACAAATAGAAGAAAAAATAGTTAAAATTGGTAACAGTAAAAAATACAGTAAGGAGTTTTTTATGAGTGCTTCCTTTGTCAATCGGTTTTCTGTTTGGTCGTCAGCTATGTCTATGGGGATGGTTTTATTTTTAGTGAGTACATCTAATCTCAATGCTTCTATTCCGGACAAAGGTTGTTATGCTTTATTTAAAAATAGTTTATTTGATATGATAAATCCTGATTTTGAACAGAGTGTATTAAGATATCCCGAACTTGGATCTCTGACTACTGAGTTAGAAAAGAATATAGCCAAAGTAGAAAAAGATAGAATACAGTTAGAACATCTTCTTTCTAATCACGCTGATAGATTAATGCCTCAAGATATCCAAGCTATTCGTCTTATGGTTAGACTTTTAGATTATCAGGTACGTCCTTTTAATAATAAAACAATTAACACTCTAAAACCTACGGATCCAGAATATAATCTATGGGCTAGAATTATTCCAGGAACAGACGGAATCCTGGTGGGAGATATTATCTATATCTGGAAAAAATTAACTTCAGTGTATTCTAACTTATCTGATATAGTTAAAAAAGGAGTAGGTAAGGAAGATTTAGTTTTTAATATTAGCTTTTCCTTAGTTAGTTTTTGGATCAAAGTTATTGAAAGATTAGGTTCTTTATGTTTGGAAGAAAGTGTAAAACTTTATTCTCAAAATCCTAGTGTATTTAAAATAATACCTGATTTCGAATCAAGGTATATAAAAAATGTAAATAAAGCTACTCCGTTAGGACTTATTATAGAAAATATGACATCAAAGATTAGATGGATGCTATCTACTGTTGTAGAGCAAATGAGTACAGATGAATATATAGAGTTTGTAAAATTATTTATTGCAAGAGAAGCAACAAAAAACTTTTTTAAACCAGATGCTATTTATAATCCAAGACTTTATTCTATTGTGTTATTTCAAGAACTATATAGACCTATGAAACTTTCATATAGAGATATTATGAAAAAGTTTAACTCCTTTAAATTTGACTCTATGGCTGATATTAATTACGTAGCATTAAAATATCAGATAGTAGATAGAATAGCTGAAAAGATAAAATTTCCATCTTCGATTAATAAAGATCTTTTGACTTTGATTATAAGCATGGATATGTGGTTAACAAAAGGTGAACCTATTAGTAAGGATGTTCTAGATTATATCTGTAATTCTTTTGATAAATTAGACGATTTCTCTAAAATATATTTTATAACTTATTTTGTTCAAGAATACGTCGGTAAATACCATCAGGATTTAGTAGAAACTTTTTCAACCAGGGTACTAATTTCTTCGAAGGATGAACTTAGTAAAAAGCTTGTAAAAGAGCTGATTATTCCAGTATTAGAACCTTATGAAAGTGTTGGAAATGTACTTTTGAACGCTTTTACATCTGGAATAGATAATTATCTAGAGATGTAGACATAATAAAATATGGTTCTTGCATTGAACCCAATTTCAAGCTAGTCTATCCACTAGACTTTTGTTGTGGGAGTATTTGTCCTAAAAGGAGTGTTAGTATGGCAGATAATGTATTAGATCTTAAGGTTAATTTAGAAAATAAGGTAGCGATAGTTACTGGAGCATCCAGAGGGCTTGGAAAAGAATTTGCTACCTATCTTGGACTTTGCGGAGCACGTGTTGCTCTTGTTGATATAAGTAAAGAATCCTTAGATAAGACTGTAGAAGAGTTAAAACAAAAAGGAATAGATGCTAAAGGATTTGTAGCAGATGTGTCAAATAATGAACAAGTTGAAAAAACAGTGGCTGATTGTTGTGCTCAATTTGGTACAGTTCATATTCTTGTAAATAATGCTGGAATCATCAGAGATTCTTTCCTTCTAAGAATGAAAGAAGAGGATTGGGATAGAGTTATCAGTATTAACTTAAAAGGAACCTTCCTGTTCAGTAAAGCAGTATCTAAGGTAATGCTAAAGAATAGATGGGGAAGAATAGTAAGTATTGCTAGTGTATCAGGCCTTATAGGTAACCCAGGACAAGCTAATTATTCTGCTTCTAAAGCGGGGATAATGGGATTTACAAGGACTATAGCTCAAGAGTTAGGTAGTAGAAATATCACAGTTAACGCTATCGCTCCTGGTTTTATTGTTACGGATATGACAGCATCTCTTCCTGAAGAAGTAAAAAAAGCTATGGAAGAACAAACAGCTTTGAAACGATTTGGAGAAGTAAAAGATGTGGCTAATGCTCTTTTGTTTTTGGTTAGTGATGCAGCCTCATTCATTACAGGTCAAACCATTACTGTAGATGGTGGACTTACTACATAGTTTTTGATTAGTTTGCTGTAGTAATTAAAGCGATAAAGAAAAGATTTTATGTTTCTTTTTCTTTATCGCTTTTAAATTTAATAATCATACTAATCTTGAGAGTAGTACTCTTGAATTAATTTATTTAATATGCAAATAGTATCCCGGGAGATGTCTTCTTTATCTTTAAGTATATAATAGTGAAGATAAGTTAAATCGGTTTTTTGTGTATTATCCTGTGTAGTACTGCCGGCGTATCTACCCATTTGGTCGAGAACTACATATCTATAATCTTTTTCAGGAATCATAGGAATATCACTGATGTCTTTAAGCTGTTCAGGAAAAGAAGCTTCATCATATTTGAGTATATCTATAAAAATTTTTCTAGGTGTAAGTAAAGATCCCTTAGGTAGAGAACTTATTTGAATACTCATTGGAAGATCAGAACGTTGTCTAATTGTGGATAAAAGCTCTATATCAATTGGAGAATTTTGTATTAAGTTATAGGTTAGAGGATCTGATACAACATTTATAGCTATATCATAAAGGAAGTATACACCAGGGATTTTTCCCATGTTGTTTCCTAAAAGTATAGATAAACTAAATAGAGCTTCCATAGTATATTTACCAGGATGACTATAAAGTTTATTAATATTAGGATCTTCTTCATAAAGCTGACGAATAAAATCAAACAACATATAAAACTCAACAGCTCTCCATAATAAATGTTGACCTCTATCCCACCAATGTAGGTTAGCAAGTTCTTGAGAAGATTTACCAAATACTTGAAGAGCTTTAGTCTTCCACCCTTCAGGTAAGTGCTCAGAAAGAAGAGAAGACATTGCTAATAATCTTCTAGCTTGCTTGTATTTATACATTAAGTAACTTGTTACTTGAGCAGAGTATTTTCCAAACCCGGATATTTTTCCAGCTTCAGATAGAGCTACGAGATCATTCATTCTGCTATAGTATGCAACTCTTATTTCTTTCATATCAGTTAAAAACTTTTTCCACCCCTGAGTAAAATATCTATGGGTAGCTTGAATAGGATGCATGTTTTTAGCAGCACCTATAAGTACCTTTGGTGTATTTTTTGCGGTTTTAACAGCTGAGGCTACTGCATATGATAAATAGGTGCCTGGGTTGTATTTAGCGTATTTAGCTCCTTTTGCTACGGCAGCTTGGTTTGCATTTTTGAAAAATTGTGATGTAGCTTTAACTTCTTGTACTGCTGTAGTAGCAACTCCTGCTACACCAATTGCTGTAGCAATTGAAGCTTCGGTGGTTCTTTTATAATACTGGTTTTTTAACTCATTAATTAGTAGTACATCAGATTGATAACCGGAAGTATAATTAGATGAAGCTGATGCTAGTGATAGGTTTAAGGAATCTTGGTAGCTTTTCTTAGCTCCGATAGCTTTACCAATTTTATATACACTTTCAAGTCCAGCTCCGAAAACAAAGAGTCCTTCTAACCCAGGAATAATGGAAGCAAGTGCTAGGGATGCAGATATATTATCAATTATTTTTTCTCCTTTTTGATCTTCCTTTTGTAATCTACAGATTGCAGGTTTAAGTTCAGGATTAGTATGAAGTACCTTTTGCATTAATACCGCATTTGGAACATAATTATTTATTAAAAAATGATTAAGTCTAGATTGACGTAAGTCTTGTATAGTGTTGTCATTAGAATCTGTATATAGTTTGTTTACATTGTTTATATATTTATCCATTTCTTCCGATAGGAAATTTCTATAGATGGTTAATATTTCATAACCTAGATGATTATCAATAGGGGTAGAATTTTTGATAGTATTTTTTAATTTCTTACACTCATCAGTTTTACATTCTTTTAGATATCTTACTGGAGGAAAATTAGAATAAATTATATTTAGTGCTTCTTGTGTTGTTTGTTTTTCTCTTTGAATTACACTACTAGTAAAATCAAGTCCTATTGTTGGAATACCCAAAATAAATTGAATCCAAGCTTTATCTTGATCTGATAGAGGAGAATTAACCAGCTTCTTTGATTCATCAATTAACTCATTTCTTTTTTGGGCTAGCTCATCTTGAGTAGTATATTTTACTGTATTTAACGATTCTATATCTTCAAATTTTACTCCTGATACTAACTCCATTGGAGTTCCTATGGTAGTGTTATTAATATTAATATACTTTTTAGATATTTCACTAAATTCATGAACTCTTTTTGGAGTTAAATTAATAAGTTTTATAGGAAGTAATAGATGAAAATGAGCATAGATCTTATCTATAGTTAATTTCATCATAGGATCATTTTTATACATATTATTTGTTAGATAGTTGTACCAAGCAAATAGCTTTTCTTCTGTAGTAAATAAGATAGGATCTCCTTCACCTCTTTTTTTCCACTCTGTTTTAAATTCTTTATCAAACCAATAATTTTTAAACCAACTATAACTCCAATGTTGAGTAGGGTTATAGGCTTTTCTTATATAATCTGATAGAGCAAATTTCATAGTTTCATTTGTGTAGTAGATCATATCTTGTTCTGAAATATTGGTATATTTTTTGATACTGGATTTAAGTTGTTGTGCTTCATTACTTCCAGGTTCTATTCCAAGTAAAACTTCACTGACAGATTGATCAGTATTATATTTTTTATCATCTATATCTTTTAATTTCTTTTCCAGTAGTTCAGTACTTTTTATTGCTTTAACCAAATTTGATAGATAAATGGATTTAACCTCAGATAGAGTTTTTTTGTTATCATTTAGTATTTCAGATAGATTAGTAAGTATATCATTTCGTATATTTTGAAAAGGAATAAAAAGATCTTCGTTTATTGTAGAAATAGAGGTATTTTCATTCAATCCTCTTAGTTTAAATCTTTGTTTATAATCTTTTATAAAGTCATTACCAGAAAATATAAGTGAAGCTTCTTTTTTGTAGATAGGATCTGAGGATTCTGCAATGTTTGTATAAGATAGGTTCTTATATTCATCTCCTAGTAGAAGAAGTTGAAGCCCAACATAGTTTGTATAAAGTGTAGATAATGCTTTATAAGTACTTATAAGAAGTAAAGGAATGTTTGATGTATCTTTAGTTCTTATAAGAAGAAAAGGAATGTTTGATGTATCTTTAGTTCCTATTTTAGTTCTTATAAATCCTTCTTTAAAAATATCTGTCTTAAATTTATATGTTAAACCTATTGTAGGAGTAGATTCTTGTGCATCAATTTGGTGGAAAGTACTATCAATATTGTGACTTAATTGTGCACCTTTATATGTTTGAACTTGTGATTTAAGTACAGATGAAGTAGCAGATTTAAACCAGTATCTATTTACACTAGTATCATTATCTTCTATTTTTTCTAACCTAGTACAATCTTCGTCATATAAGGGAGAGTAAGTTATAAATTCATCAGGTATCTCATTTAATCTACTGTAAATTTTTGTTACTTTTGCTTCAAAAGCATCTTCTTCACTATTAAAATCTATATATTTTAATCCAAGTATAGGATCTATAACATTTTGAATAAAAAGATTTCTAATGGATAATATTCTTTTAAGTTCGGATAAATTTGTATAGTTATAAAACATAGTTTCAAATTCTTTTGTTAACGACTCTTTAGTAACTAAATCTATATTTAATTCTGATTGATCTTCTGCTTTATTTTTAAAACTATCTAAATTTTTTGTAATATCTTCTAGGTATTTGTTTAGATATATTAAAAAAGATCTAGGTTTACAAGATGAGGAAGTAAAATTTGAACTCCCAAATGCTAGATCTATGCAATCTTGTATGTATCCTTCTTCATAAAGAGAATCATCATTTAATCTATAATTTAATCTAGATAGATAAGATTTTAAGCTAGTATGTGTATCTGAACTATATTCTAAGCTTAGATTTTCTTTTTTTGTTCTAAATGAAAGATGAATATTATTTAGTATAATAAATGATTCGTTTAGGTAGAGTAGAACTTTTTTTATGTTATTATCAAATTCGGTTGAGCTAGTTCCTTTTATTTTAAAATACATATCTACGTTATAGTGTAGATTTATTTTATTCTTTAATTCATTAAATACGTTATTTAATACTTGTATATCAGATATAGAACCCAACTCCATAGAGGAGTTAAGGATATAAGGCAGAATAATAACTATATCTAAAATTTTTTGATTAATTCTTTCTTCTATATGTAATAGATCATTTTTTATATCTTTTATATCCAAGATATCTATAACTATGGAAGAAGCTTTTAATAAAAGAACTTTAGATACCGCATTAGGATCCTTTAACATAAGATTGGTAAGTATCTTGGTATCAGGATCTTGAGCGTTTAGGGCATTAACAGCTGTTAAAGAGTCATCCCAAATGTTTTTAAAATTTATAACTCCGTTTTCCCCGTTATAATAATCTAGTTTGTTTAGATATTCTTTGATGTCAGTTCTTGATTTTATATCAGAAATGATCTGATCTAAATTATTTTGTAAATCTGATTGAATAGAACTAGATACACTGCAAGATTTAGAAGGAATAATCCTATTTCCCATATTAGTGATATAACAATCCAGTAGATCAAATATAGTTGGATCTGTTGATTCCGTTTGATTTTTAACATCTTGAATAAGCTTTTTATGATCTAACTTAAATTCACTTAAAACTGTTAAGTCTTCTTCAGCGGAAGCATAGATAGAACCTACTAGTAAGAAACTCACTACTATCTTAAAGATCAAACTAAGTATTTTTTTTAAATAAAAAAACATAATGATCCTCACGAAAAAAACTATTAGGAATTTGCTCAAGTCTTATACTATATATAATATAAAATATCAATATTATTTTAATAAAATAATAGAATATTATTAAAATAATATTGATATTTTAATAAAATAGTAGCTACCAGGTCTGAATTGATAATTATAAAAACTTAAATAAAATTAGATAGATACGGATAGATCTAGTTTTCTTTTTATGTTTTCACATATTTTTTTACCTGAGATTTTAAGGGTTTGACCAAATAAGCTTTTAAAGTGTTGGCTGAAAAGATCATAGGAGAGGTTAAAAGAAGGGAGAGTATTTGTAAGTATTGAAGATAGTGGAGTATCAAAGTTAAAGACAAAAAATATCATATGATCTTCGGGATATATAACAAGTCCGGGGGTTACCCTAGCTGTAACTACCACGATATTATTTTTAGATCCTCTGGTAGGGGTAGAATAATATATCAGGGAAGGTTCATAGTTTACGTCATGTTTATAGATAGTGGTTTTATCAAAACGAAGTCTAAGACATGGATATTTTGCAATTTCTCTACCGTAGTTTGTAATTCCTATGTTTATAAAACAACGGATATTTCCTGAGTTAGATCCATCGTTAAAACCTTCTGCTCCCCAAAATACTCCTAGATCTGGAGCGGATCTAAGACCAAACATATATTCAAGTTCATAATGTTCTATGGGTTTAAAGGAATCTCCATACCTTTTATAATAATGTTTGAGTCCGTCTGCTTCAGCACGATGTGGAGCACGAGAAGATCTAGGGATGTAACTTACTACATAACCAGTGTCTTGGTTCTTATTTTCAAAAATAACGGTGTTTATAACTCCTTGAACAGAAGGATTAACAAGTCTGGAAACAAGACTATCGAGATGTTCTGCAAAAGCTCTCACATGTTTTATAGGACGACGATAACGCTGAGAGTTACCTGAACCAGGAGCTTCTACCCCCCATACTAGTATTCCGCCATCACTATTAGAAAAACCAGAGAGTGCTTTAGAATAATTCTTCCTATCAAAATCGTTTGGTGCTGGAGTTGATGGAGAAGATTTACATTTAAAATCTAGATGAAGATCCTCTCTGTATCCTTGGTCTATCCATTCCTTAATGAGAAGCTTACCTTTAGAATTAATTTCAGCTAGGAGTTGATCGATATTTATCACAGTAGATTCTCCCTTCTAAACTAAGATCAGGATCTAAAAATAGAACCAAAGTTAGAAAGTTCTTCTCGCACAGAAAGACAGTCTAAACATCGTATATTTAAAGTCGTAATCTTTGGTCTCCATATTCATAAAACCCATTCTCCAAGATACACCGTATTCAAAAGCTTCTTCACTACCAAGAAGAATAAACAGAGCCTCTAAAAATACTCCGTTTGAAGATTGAAGGGTTCTTTTACTGTTATTATATCCAACAGTACCAAGTATTGCAGGTACAAAATACATATTAACAGTCCAATTTAGTTTTTCACCATTAAGGATATCAACATCGTTTTCAGTACCTAGAAGGAATCTAAAATAAAAATCGTTCCAACCTCCAAAAATCTCTCTACTAACAGAGAGGTTATCAGTTCTAATTCCCATACCTACTTTAATAGTAGAAAAATAATCTATGTCTTTTAACGCTTTCAACCAGAATACATCAGCATCTCCACTTGCTCCCCAATAGTTTCCATGTTTTGTAGGACCAAATCCAAAATCTAAATTTATATCATATCCGATGCTATCTTCTATGTATTTCCCAGTATGAACTAAAAAGGTGTTGATTAAAAATCCAGATGGAACCTTTGCTGATACTTTCTCAAATTGCCAGGAATTAATCCCAACTTCCAAAGTAGCAAGGTTAAACAAGGAGTGAAATAAAGCTTTTAGAGGATATCCATCATCAGTTTTAGTTGTATTTATTTTAGGAGGTTCAACAGGAGGAGGAGTTTTATTTACTGGCTCTTTTGTTTCAGGTTCTGGTTCTGGTGTAGTCTCAGGTTTAGGATATACAATAGAGTGCTTATCTATATCGTTAAAAGAAGTAGAAGAAGTATTTGAAAATTTTTGTCTTGTAACCGTTTGTTCTAATTTTACTCCATCACCAATTTTAAGTTCGGAATTAGATGATATAAGTTTTACAATAGATACCTTATCTTTTACCTCTTCTATAGTTCCTGTACCTACATTAAGATTTTTAAATTTTACCCAAGTACCATTCAATGGATGTCTTGTTTCAATAAAACTTCTTATAATTTCTATTTTATCTCCTTTTTTAACTTGTTGATTAATACCAGTATCTATAGTGAGATAATCTCCTTGAATTGAGGTTACTACAGTATCGTAAGGAATACGGTTTATAAATCTAAATGTTAAAGTTTTGATTTTTTCTTCTAATAATTCAGTGGAGATAGAATTTAGATAATTAATGGTATAGGAGTCTTGCTCAAACATCAGAGGTTCTAGGTTAGTATCTGTTAGAGTTATTTCAAAAATAATATCATTGTTTTTACTAGAGATGATCTTAAGTTTTAAAAAAGCATCTATCTCAAATTGATTAACTAATTGAGCTCTATCAGAACTATTAGAACTCATTGTTTCCACTAAGGAAGAAGAGATAATACGAAATCTTTGAGATTCAGTTACTGCTTTTTCAAACAAGGAAAATAGTTGTACTCTTTTTAAATTTAACTCTTGAGTGAAATTATCTATAGGCAAAATTCCAACAGTTCTTATTGAAAGAACTTCACTTAGAGTTTTTGGAGAACCTTGTCCAAAAACCACAGAAGTAGAGAATACAGATAAGGTTATAAGAATCAGGTATAAAAATTTGTTGATAATTAGATTTTTTATGCCAAAGGTTTTATTCATATTATTTCCTTAAATGCCTGCTATAATTTTTTTTAGATATAAGGTATACTAAGCTAGGAATATCTTTCTATATTATATGAAACATCAAAGGTTTTAGATATCTTTTTTTGAGGTTAGAATGAGAATTTTGCATATAGATAC
>CACXFL010000114.1 GCA_902766925.1 uncultured bacterium
AAGATCAAAATGATCAACGCTTCTGAAAATCCTAGATTCCAAAAATTTATGTCTCTAGCTGATAAATATAGAACTATGGGTGTAAGAACTAATGCTGATACTCCAGAAGATGCAAAACTTGCAAGAGAATTCGGAGCTGAAGGTGTTGGACTATTCAGAACAGAACATATGTTCTACGGAACAAATTCTGAAAAACCTTTGTTCCTACTCAGAAAAATGATTCTATCTGCTACTACAGAAGAAAGAACCAAAGCACTGCAAGAACTATTCCCATACGTTAAAGATAACGTAAAAGGAACTATGGTTGCTATGGATTCTTTGCCTGTAACATTCAGATTACTAGATCCTCCACTACATGAATTTGTACCTCAAAAAGAAGAAGCTCAAAAAGAACTTGCTAAATCTTTAGGTATCAGTGTTGAAGATATCAAAAAACGTGGTGAAGAACTTCATGAAACAAACCCTATGATGGGTCACCGTGGTGTAAGACTTGGAGTTACCTATCCTGAAATTTCTAGAATGCAAGTAAGAGCAATTCTAGAAGCTGCAGCAGAACTTATAAAAGACGGTAAAAATCCTCGTCCAGAAATCATGATTCCTGTTACATGTTCTGAAAACGAACTTAAATTTGCTCGTTCAATCGTTGATGAAATCGATGCTGAAATTACTAAAGAATTTGGATCTAAAGTTCCATTCTCATTTGGAACGATGATAGAAATTCCTCGTGCATGTCTTCTTGCAAACAAGATGGCAGAACAAGCAGATTTCTTCTCATTTGGAACAAACGATTTAACTCAAATGGGATTTGGATTCTCTCGTGATGATATCGGAGCATTCTTGCCTGATTATCTAGACAAGAAAATTCTAAAATCAGATCCATTCCAAACAATAGATCAAGATGGTATTGGACAACTCATTCAAATGGCAGTTACTAAGGGTAGAAGTGTTAAACCTAAACTCAAAGTAGGTATCTGCGGAGAACAAGGTGGAGATCCTGCTAGTGTTGAATTCTGTAACAACGTAGGTCTATCTTATGTAAGTTGTTCACCATTTAGAGTTCCTATTGCAAGACTGGCTGCTGCCCAAGCTGCAATAACTAAATAATTATTTAATGTAGGTTTTGTTTAATTTTGCTTATGTGGTTGAGGGATGCCTCAACCACATTTTAGGATGTAGCTATGAAAGAAAGAAGAGTTGTAGTCACTGGGTTGGGTATGGTATCTCCTGTTGGTAATGATGTAGCCTCATCGTGGAAAGCTTGTGTTAATGGTCAAAGTGGTATCGACTATATCTCTGCTTTCGATGCATCGACATGTGATGTAAAAGTTGCTGCCGAAGTTAAAAATTTTGATTCTTCCTCTGTTATAGAGGCAAAAGAGCGAGGAAGAATGTCGAGATTTTGTCAGTTAGCAATTGTTGCTACCGATGAAGCTCTTCGTGATTCAGGACTTAAAGATACTGGTTTTACTCCAGAGAGAGCTGGTGTACTTATAGGGGTAGGACTAGGAGATCTTCCTGAGATTGCAAGAACCTCTGTATTACTGGATAAAGCAGGAGCTAGAAAAGTTTCTCCATTTTTTATTCCTTATATTATTCCTAATATGGCCTCAGGATTGATATCAAGAAACTATAATTTAAGAGGTCCTACGATGTGTACGACCACTGCTTGTGCTAGTGGTACCCACGCTGTGGGAGAAGCTTTCTTATATATTAAATCAGGACTAACTGATGTTATGGTTGCTGGAGGAAGTGAATCTACAATTTGTCCTTTGGGAGTAATTGCTTTTTCAAACATGAAGGCTCTTAGCAAACGTTCGGATGATCCTACAAAAGTTTCTCGTCCTTTTGATAGGGATAGAGATGGTTTTGTTATAGGAGAAGGTTCTGGAGTTATTATAATTGAAGAATATGAACATGCAAAACGTAGGGGAGCTCGTATCTACGCTGAACTTGTAGGTTATGGTCTATCTGGAGATGCTCACCATATTACTGCTCCAGCTCCACAGGGAGAAGGAGGTCAAAGGTGTATGAGGATGGCTTTTGAGATGAGTAACACTCCACTAGATCAGCTTGATTATATAAATGCTCATGGGACCTCTACAAAGCTTAACGACCAATTTGAAAGTGAAGCCATCGGTATACTGTTTGGTGATCATGCTAAAGATATTTCTATCTCGTCCACTAAATCTGTTACTGGACACTGTCTTGGTGCTGCTGGAGGTCTCGAAGCGGTATTTTCAGTTTTAGCCATTCATCACTCACTGGTACCCCCTACCATGAACTATGAAAACCAAGATCCAGATTGCTTGCCTTTGGATTATACTCCAGCTAAAGCTAAAGAAAGAAATATTAGATACGCCCTATCAAACTCTTTCGGATTCGGTGGAACTAATGCCTCCCTACTCTTTAAAAAGATTGAAGTTTAATTGGTTTGTTTTATTGGGATATTTTAAGTTTTAATTTATAATAGAGTTCTATTAGAAAAAAAAGACAGTAATAATAATATGTTATTACTGCCTTTTTTATTCTATCCTCTACCTTACCCTATAATCGAGTTTTACATATTTCTATTCAAAAATAGAAAAAATACTTTACTATTTATTCATATTTAGATAAATAACGAGTTCAAAATGTCCATATATTAATATTAACGTTCTACTTTTTTACTGGAGAGGATATGCAGTATTTAAATTGGGAATTATCAGTACTTCATAGAGCTGTAGCATTTCCTAATTTGTCTCATGCTTCAGCAAACATCGGTAT
>CACXFL010000115.1 GCA_902766925.1 uncultured bacterium
CGTTCTAGTGTAGAGGAATTGTCTTTTATTCCTTCTTCGTACGCTAGGTTTACCTTAGGTGCCTCAGATATTAATAGTTCTAACTCTCATGTACTTTTAAATAATTATAAATCAACTCCTCCCCAGAATCGAGTTCCTTATCCTGTAGTAAATGTAGAAGTATCTACTAATCAAAAAGATTTAAACGCTGAGGCTGTGGTTATATCTACAAATAGGATGATAGTGGTACTTGATAAAAATACGGATCTAAACAGTATTAATAATTTTTCCTATCTTGGACAAGCTCTTCAGTTTAAAGAATATAAAGAGTACAATGGGAAAAAACTTTTTCTTTTAGAGTCTTCTTCTAAGTTAGAACTTACAGATGATAGTTTGGATACGAGTGAAGATAAACAAGCGATACGTGAGTTATTGTCTCTGTACTATGTCCCTAGATCTGGTTCAGGGATCTTTGATTTTTTGTATCCACCGATGCAATCAGTTGTTTCTTTAACAATTACTAGAATAGATGGAATTAAACCAGGATCTTCGAAGGATTTATTTTCTAAGATATGGAGTCAAGACGATGGAGATATACGTGGTTTAAATCTGAGTAATGATCCTGTCATAAATAGAATAAGACAGGAGATAATGGTATTTTTAAAATACCGAGTATATAAGGAAGCAAAAAACAGAGCGTTTGGTACGTTTTATAATTCAGAAATAAGTGAAAAAGAGTCTAAAAATATTTTAAGTGGGATTGAAAAAAAATTTGGTATAAAACCATCAGAAGGTTTTTTGGAATTACTGTCTGAAATTATAAATTCTTCGGCACTACAACATGTCTATACCAGTGGAGTAATTCCTGCTACAGTTATTAATTCTTCTGATATGAGTTATCAATTCGAGGATTTCGTTAAAGGTTTTGATGCAAAAATTGATAAACTTATCTCCCTAGTTGGTTTAGATAAGTTAGAAGAAGTGTCGCATAATATAAGCTACTATACAGGAAGGGTATTAGGAAAATCTAAGTTAGAAGAAGAAATTAAAATTGTGTTGAAAAAACTTATATGGCAACTAGGTAAAGATGTTTGTGCTGTTAATCAATTACGTAACTCTATGTCTGAAGAAGAAGTTATTAAGTATTATTCTTCTATCAGTAAACATATAACTGATTCTACTTGTACTGGTACGGTAGTATCTTCAAATACAATAATTACAGCAACACATTGTGTGGAACATCATTTAGGTGTTAGTGAATTAATTATTAAAAAAGGTGAAACTGAGATAAAGTCTATTGCTTATTATACACATCCAAAATATAACCTTGGAGCTCAAGATGTGAGTCAATACGATATTGCGATAGTAAGGTTTCCTGATCATTCTTTCGATGATATGGTTCATGCTAAGATAGGACTTGATTCTTCCATAGATTCAGGCATCAGTGTTGGAACTGAAGGACAGGATAATATAAGAAAAATTGTTCTTATGACTTCTTTATTTGAAAAAGGTCACGGAGTTTATAATTCTTATAAAACTACTTGTGAGGGGGATTCAGGAAGTCCATTGTTTGGAGAGGATAATAGAATAGTGGGGCTGTTAAGTTGTGGAACTGAAGAAAAACCAAATGTTTATTGCTTAGTAGGAGAACATGAAGATTTCTTAACTTGGGTGAAGGAAGTTGATCCTAAGTTAGAAATAAAAGGACTTGATTAATAGTAGCAGTGAATATTTTTTTTTCGATTGTAAAAACTATTTACAAAATCCTAATTTGATGAGATTACAAACCTTAGAATTTTTAGTAAATCAAAACATAACATGTTGATTATATAGGTTTTTTGTATAACAAGAAATTTTAGGTACAGCTCTTGCTAATTAATTTCTAGGTGAGATTTTCCCTCATCTGTGGTATAGAACTTGATGTGAATATTATGGGAGCTTGCGATGGAACTAGAACAAAAAAACAACGTTATTTCATTAGCTGATAGAAAAAAAGAACACATATCTCATGAACAAGATTCTGTAGAATCTCAGTTAGATGAAATAATGAGGAAAAACAAAGAAAACGAAGAAAGAATGAGAAGAGAAAGAATAAGATCTAATATCTCTGTTCTAAGATCTTATAGAATTAAAAAGAACTAAACTGGTCTAATTTTTGCTTTATTATTTGTGGGTGCTTACTGTTACGGATGTCGAACTGATTTTGTTGTTGAGGTTGTTATGAGTGAAGATAGAAGAGATGATGAATGCAGAATTATTAGTATGATCGATTTTAGAGAAAAGAAAGGACTTACTACCAGACCTTCTTTATGTGTTTCTCACCTAAATGGAAAAATTGGAGTTGAAGGACAAGGTAGTGATTTTTCTGATAGACTTCAAAGAATTAGAACTTCATTAGAAAAAATAAATCTACTAATGAGTGAACTAAAAAAAGTTAAAGATTCTGATAGTTCTGAAAAATAAGTAATATATTTGATATTAGAAACAAAAAGAGAGTCTTCTTTTGTAAGAAGACTCTCTTTTTGTTTCTATATTCATTCTAAGCTTTAAATCCTTCTATAATAA
>CACXFL010000116.1 GCA_902766925.1 uncultured bacterium
GTAGTTAGTACTTTTACTATTATTTGTGACTAGCATCTATTGTTTATCATTTATATAAAAAAAGAATCCGAAGTTTGAGGCTTCGGATTCTTAAATATAAAGTAAAATTTAATATCGTTACGTAATTAACAAAGGTTTAAATGGTAATAGGAAGAAAAAGAACTACTAACCTCCACCTGCACTAAGAGCACCTAGTGGAAGATTCCCAGTAATTCCAGCAATACCACCTACTACACAGTTTACACCGTCAATACGTATTTTTATTTGTTTTTCTTGGTCTATTGAAAGCTCATCATTTAGTGAGTTATCTTTACATTTGTTAACGACCCCAGCAGGTGCTTCGGCTATGGCTGTAAAAGCAGTATCACTTACTGCCTGAAGCCAATAAGCATAGAAAGGCATTTCTTTTGCAACACCAGAATTACAAGGAGATATAGAAAATCCTATTTGAGAAGGCCACTCACCAGCTGTGGAAAATGTACATTTTGCAGTAGTAGCGCCAGTTCTTCCGTAATGTTTATCAGCAACAGCTGCGATAGTAGCTGAATGGTTGTGTGCATAAGTACCATAGTCATTGTAGTTTACAGTCATCAGAGTAAAAATCTGACCTAAAAGGGATTGAGCCTCAGTTCTTTTTGCTTTTGCTTGATAAGTTTGGAATCTAGGTATGGCAAGAGAAGCAAGTATCCCCATGATACCTACAACCACCATAAGTTCGACCAAACTAAAACCTTTGTTACGTTTCATTTTATTAACCCTCCATAAAAGAGACCAATGTAAATGTAGGTAAGCTACTTTTACGGCTAGCCTCTATGAAACTGTTCGGAGAGTTGTTTAAATAACTTTAGTTTTTTTTATGATAAAGCTAGATTTTTTTAATATAAAAATAATTGGTAAGTATTATCAATATGTTAGAATCTAAAAAAAATTATGAAATATAGAAAAATTTTAAAAAACTTTAAATTTTCTTTTAAGTAGAAATTCAGCTTTTTATAATATTTATACCCTATTTCTTTGATTTTTAAGTGAAAAAACGTGAGGTTACTTTTTTTATAATTTAAGTTTTTATTAGTTTTTTACTGCCAATGTCTAAAGTAGAAAAATGATAAGAGGAAAAAAAATATTAACCTCCGCCTCCTCCTCCACCTGCAATAGTACCTAAGGCGATATTAGTATTTTCAGATCCTTTTACGCAGTTTACACCGTCAATACGTATCTTTATTTCTTTTTCTTGGTTGATTGATAACTCATCGTTGAAGCTACCAGTCTTACATTTGTTAACAACACCAGTAGGAGCTTCAGCTATAGCTAAAAATTCTGTATCAGTTACCTTGTTGAGCCAATAAGCATAGAAAGGCATTTCTTTGGAAACACCAGAATTACAAGGAGATATCGAAAATCCTATTTGAGAAGGCCACTTGGAAGCCGTGCTAAATGCACAGTTTGCACTAGTAGCATCAGCTCTTCCGTAATGTTCAGAAGCTGCAAGTGTAATTTGTTCTTTATGGTTTTTTTTATAAGTTCCAAATTCATTGTAGTTTGCAGTCATCAGTGTAAAAATCTGACTTAAAAGGGATATAGCCTCAGTTCTTTTTGATCTTGCTTGATAGGTTTGAAATCTAGGTAAGGCAATAGAAACAAGTACACCCATAATACCTACAACCACCATAAGTTCGACCAAACTAAATCCATTACTACGTTTCACCTGATGAATCCTCCACTATAGAGACGTAAATAAATAGAATAATCATCTCTATCAATAGTACTTACAATTTTTTTCTCGGAAAAATTGGAAGCTATCTTTAAAATAAAAAAAAATATACATAGGTAGATAATGGAATATAAAAAAAGATGTGTATTATTAAAGAGTTATATTGATGTAAAAATAAAAATGATTAACTGGTAGTAACTAATACCTTTCTGCTAGTAGAGTAAAAATAATTCTAGTATTTATTAAGGATATCTTCTTGATTATTCTTGTTGTATTTTCTTTATCTTTGAAAGAGTGAAGATTTTTATAACTAAGGTAAAAGTATTTGAAACAGTAGTATTGAAGTTTAATTGGATAACTTTTGGAGAAAGAATAACTTGGTGTGGTAGATGAGTGTGAAATTAAGGTAGGATATAGAAAAGAATGAATGGGAACTACTATGAATCTTGTAGGGTGTTCAAATTCAAAAAAACCGTAATAATCGTTTTGTTCTTTCACTATATAATCTCCAGGATCTTATATTAAATTTACACTGGTAGAGTGTAGCTTATAAAGTTATGGATGAATTGATTAGAATTGATCTTTTTTTGGAAGAATAAATTAAAAATATAGGCTTAATTAAGATATATAGAGTAAAAATAAGACGGGGGATTAAAGCCAGTTGACAAATATAAGTTAATAGGTTTTCTTTAAAATAGAGTGGTGGTATTATTGTCATCTGTCGTTTATTTATAAGATATAGAGGTAGAGAATATGTTAAAAGAAACTTCAGAAACTAATTTTAAACAAGATGTTTTAGAATCAGGAAATCCTGTACTTGTAGATTTTTGGGCTCCTTGGTGTGGACCTTGTAGAATGCTTGCTCCTACTATAGAA
>CACXFL010000117.1 GCA_902766925.1 uncultured bacterium
TAGGATTATAGATATTGAAGGATCTAATGTTTTAGTAAATTTTTCTCAAATTTTTAAACAAAGCTCTTTAATTTATCTCGGAGTGGTATCTTATATTGATGAAGGATTTTTTGGAAAATATCCAGATTTAAATCAAATATATACTAAATTAGATGTGAAAATAAAAAAAGCTTCTTCTTTTTGGGCTAGTTATTTAGGAAGAGTTGATCTGAGTCTAGAAGAACAAAAAGGAAAGAGTTTAGGTTTTGTTTCTTCAAAAACAAGGCTTAAAATTTTTCCTGCTATTTTATTTAAACATATTAGTGTTTTTATGTTGATAATGATAATAGTGATGGTAGCTCTTCTGATTGTAAATAATGTAATTTTAGTTTTGAAACTGTATAAGGATAGAATAAAACTTGATATAGATATAGGAAACTTTTTTGATTGGATCAAAGATAAAGCTTCAAGAATTGGAGAGGATACTTTTGGATCTGTAAAACTTCTTTCTGAAAAATCTATTGAAAATTGTAAAGAAGAGATATCAAGATATTTAGAAAATCTAAAAAATCAACTGTCTGAAGCTCAGCGTCATACAAGTGAATTACAAATAAAATTAAAACAAGAAAAATTAAATAATAAAACCTTAAATATCCAACTTTCCTATTTTTCAGAGATAGAATCCTTACATGTACAGATGAAACACCTTTTTATAACGTTGATTTCTCATATGGAAGATATTCACAGTGATATAGATGCTTTGAATAAAATTTCTAAAGAAGCATTTGTTGGATGTAAAACTGGATTTTTTGCTATTTTAAACGAATGGCAACAACAAGTAAAGCAAAGAGGGTCTTGGAGATTTTTAAGATCATTATATGAAAAAAGATCTCCTAGCTCTAAAGATCCTGATAGAACTAAGTTAGATGATCAGGTTGAAGAGTTAATACAAGGTGGTGGGAATATTTATTTTGCTTCTACTACAATCGTTTCTAAAATAAATCAGATTAGTTCCACTATGAAAAAAATATCCCATCTTTTTGAAATATGGCAGAAAGTTCTGTATGAAAAACAAGATAGTGATGAGTTTAATATGAATGATGTAGTTCTGGATAGTCAACTTCTTATCAAAGAAGAGATGGGGTTAAGAGAAGATAAAAAAGGATCAGTAGAGTTTATTAACTATAATCTAGAGGTATTGGGATTTCCTAAAATATCAGATCATACTTGGATGAGTTTTTTATATCATGTATATTCTTCCTGGGTAAAAGTAGCTAATTTTTTAGAACAAGATATAAAGATTTTTACTACTTTTAAAACCAGTGGTAACTATGAATATATAGTTGTAGGGACTAATATTAAAGAAAGATTTACTGCTGGAATACTTGCTAAACTTAAAGATATACAACAAAATGATTTGGATCTTGCTATAAAAATTGTAGAAAGATTTTCTGTTACATGTATGAATTTTCCTGTAACTGATAGTATATCTCCTGTAGGATTTAGATGGACAAGAGTTGATAAAAACGAAACAACAGAATCACAAGTAGAAAAAATAGTTGGTACTAGTAGTTTGGATTCGGTTAGTAGTACTAACAGCAGTAAGATCTAGTTTAGAGTTTTAGAATAAATATAGGTATAGGTATCAATAATTTAATACGAAGAGGAATATGAAAAAAATATGAAGATTAAAGATGTAATAGGACCTACAATGGTAGGACCATCTAGTTCTCATACAGCAGGAGCTATAAGAATAGGAAATATTGCTTACTATATTTATGGAAGACAGCCCTCAAATATGCATTTTACTCTGTATAACTCTTTTGCAAAAACTGGTCTTGGACATGGAACAGACAAAGCTCTTATAGGTGGATGTTTAGGTTTTTTGGTAGATGATATAAGAATTAGAGATTCTTATAGTGAAGCAAAAGATAGAGGAATACAGGTAGGGTTTTCTTTTAAAACAGATAGATCAAGACATCCTAATAGTGTGGATATAGAATTTCAAGATGGAAATAGTATATTAACTGTATCTGCTAATTCAACAGGAGCTGGAAATATCCAGGTAATTAAAATAAATGATTTTAACGTAGATCTTAGAGGGGATTATTACTCTTTAATTCTATTTTATAAAGATCAACCTGGAATGATATGGAAGGTTACTAAATTTGTCCAAGCAAATGGAGTAAATATTGAATCTTTAATTTGTAACAGGTTAGAAGATACAGATGATTCAATGATGTGTTTGTGTCTTGCTCATTCTCTTGATCAAAAAACACTTTTGTCTATAAAAGATATAGATAATATTTTTATGGCTAGAACTGTTCCTGCATTAGAAAAATAATTAGATAGGATACAAAGAATATGATTACTTTTGATAAATTAGATAAGTTAGATATTAATAGTAAACCTCTACATGAGATATTTCAAGAATATGAAGATGCTCATAAGAGAGCAAAAGATCCGTATATAAGAGATGAAGCTCTAAAAAGATTAGAAGATATGAAAGAATCAGTTAGTAGAGCAACCGAGGCCTGTTCTTTTTCATTTAGTGGAATGAGTGGTCTTGATTCTTTAAAACTAAAAAATATTATGGATGAAAAAGAAGGAACTGATAGGGTTTTGTTTAGTTCTTTAATAATGAAGGTAATCTATTATGCTATAGCAATTTTGGAAGAGAATCAAAGAATGGGAAAGATAGTAGCCTGTCCTACAGCAGGATCATGTGGAATAGTTCCGGCTTGTATACTTGCAGTTTCTGAACATTTTAAAATAGGGGTAAAAAAACAAGTATCAGCTCTTATTACTGCGGGAGGAATAGGATCAATGATTTCAAATGAGGTAGGACTTGCAGGAGCTGTAGCTGGATGTCAGGCTGAATGTGGAGTAGCAGCTTCGATGGCTGCTGGAGGAGTGGTTTGTCTTTTAAATGGGAGTAATGATGAGATTTTATCTTCGGCAGCATTAGCTTTGAAGAATGTTTTAGGGCTGGTATGTGATCCTATAGCAGGACTTGTAGAAGTTCCTTGTGTAAAAAGAAATGGTTTTTTAGCTGTTCATGCCATGGTTGCTGCACAGATGAGTCTAGCTGGTATTAAATCAGTAGTTCCATTGAACGAGGTTGTAGAGGCAATGAAAGAGATAGGAGCAGAGATGAACTCTAGATTTAAAGAAACCTCTGAAGGAGGACTTGCTACTACTAAAACAGGAATAAGGATAGAGGAGGAACTTAAAGAAAAATGGACTAAACTTTATAGTAAAGATAATTTGTAGGTTAAGTATTTGATGTATGTTGAAGAATAAAATTCTGTATATAGAATAGTTTAACACCTAAGGGAGTAGATATGGGAAAATGGTTAGTATTATTTTTTAGTATTATATCAGTATTTTTAGTTGAATGTTCTTCTAAAACTAATATGACAGGTAGTGGTGCTACAGTAACTGATCTTGATGATTCTTGGGTAGAAAAAGAACAAATTCCTCCTCTTAGTCTGAAAACTGTAAATAAGCTTGAACCAGTTGATGCTTCTCCTGTGAAGATAGATTTACTACTCGTACGTGATAATTCGGGTTCTATGGAAAGTGAACAAAGTGGAAATGGGTTGAATGCTGTGATTGAGGATATTGGGTATCTTTTAGATAAACTGAGTATGTATGAAGATATCGATTATAGAATAGCAATAACTACTACAACTTCTCAAGCTGTAATACCACATCATAAAGAAAATGGGACATGGAAGTATGCTGAAAAATGGAACGATCTTAAGGCTACTCAACCTATCAATCCTAATAACTCCGCTTGTTTAGTTAGTTTATATGAAAATGGTAATTCTTCAGTAAATAAGGAAAAGAAAAAATTTTATTATTCTTTAGAAGATTACAAGAAGAATAAAAATCAGATGATTGAGGATTTAAAAAAATCATTAAGTCAACAAAATATAGAAGCTCAAGATGGATCGGTGTTTGCTGTTGAAGAAGGACTTATGTCGACTCTTGAAGCGTTGAATCTTGTAAAAAAAGATGTGGCTAATAAAGTATGGAACAATTATCCAGATTATAAAACTAAGCTTAATGAAAGACCGTATAATAAAATTACTCCAGAAAATAAAGACACAGTTTTTATGAGTTCTTTTGATACGGAAGATTTATGTGAAAGGACTCAAGATTGGTATAGACCGGAAGCTAAACTTGTTATTATATTTTTTTCAGATGAAGATCACTGTTCGTTTAATACTCAGATTGCATCAGCAGGAGATGGTATAGAAGGTAAATATGCTTTTGGTTGTCTTCCTTATAACTACGTGGAGGGAGATGGTTATGGTTTATATTGGAAAAGAACTGGGTATACTTATAGTACCAATGGTGCTGGAACTCTATTATCAGTATTTGGACTATCAAGCTATGAGAGTGATGGGGTAGAACATTTTACCCTAAATTATAAACATCATACTAAAAATCCTACAGCTTTAAGAGTTGGGTATGGGAGTAGTAATCCAAGCAATGATACCGTACAATGGACGGATCAATCTATTAGTAAACTAAATAGATCAGATTTATTGGCTGATGATGATAAGTTGAAAGAAGTTTTTTATAATGCAGCAACTGAGTATGAACAAAATTGTCATAATATGGGAAAAGATATGTATTATATTAATTATACTGGAGGAGCTCATACTTTAGATCCTATTAAAACTAAAGATATAATTCCTGGATTACAAAAATATATAGGAAAAAGAAATGATATTAGTGTAGAAGATAATAATAGTGATTATTACGGATGTCCTAAATGTAATGAAGACAATACGTCATGCACTGTTCCAGAAAATCAACGCATTACAAGTGTTGCAGATTATAAGCAAAAATATGATAGAACTAACTCGTATATAAACATGGTTCCTCCTAAAGAAAGATGTATTGCTGGAGAATCTCATCCTACAGATATTCGTTTGGGTAAAGCGATGTGTACATATGTTAAAGCAAGATATAAAAATGCTTCGGAGAATGAAAAGTGGTATTATCGTAATCCAAGACCTGGACAGTTAACTTCTTATGATATAGGTATGACAGGAAGAGAAGATAGTAGAGATGTGTTTTTAGAATATCTTAAAACTCTTGAAGGTAAGAATGATAGCTTAGATAATATAAGAATATATGGGGCCCTAAATTTAAACCGAGATGAATTTAACTCTTCTGTGGTGGTTTCTAATACCTATAAAGAAGTAGTTGAGAAAACTGGGGGAGAAGTTGTCTCTATATGGGACGATCACAGTAAAATATATGACAAGATATACGAAAATTTAAGTAAAGCGTTCATAGAAGATAAATCAAGTGGTGCTATTACAGAAAAGGTATCATCAGTTGAGTTAGGTAAGATGGATTCTAGTGGAAACTTTGTAAAAATACAACAAGTAGATCCAGCTTATTATAAAGTATCAGCTAGTGTTATAAAATTTAGTAGGTTTAAAATGGATCCAAATGCTACCCATATGAGAATTTCCTACGTAGTTGCGGAATAAAGATAGCTTATAACACGCTAATTACATAAATAATCCAGATTAAATTTGAAAGACTTTAATCTGGATTATTTATATATTAGATTATAACTGTGATGTGATACAGATTATATGATATATAATGTTTTAAAATTTAATAACTAGAACAAGATATTAATAAAAAGATCTAGAAGGAGCTGTTAAGGTGGTAAACACCAAAATTAACTTTAGATGAAGTGTAGGAACTATTTACAATTATAAAAATTGACCTACAGATTTTTTAAAGTTAGGTTCTATCAAAATAAGATAGATATAAAAAACTCTTACGAGTTTGAAAGATCCTAAGATCTTAAAATAACATTAACCTCTATTGAGGAAACAACCTTCTAGATCACTTAGATTATAATAAAAAAAATAAATTAAGTACAGAGTGAATTTACTAAAAATAACTTTGGTATTTTTTTTTATACTGTTATCATATTTTAGAATTATTGATGTAAAAAAGTTGAGGATAAATATGATTGAGGTTAAAAATTTAGATAAGTATTATTCTTCTTTTAAAGCTCTGGATAATGTTAATTTCTCTGTAGATGACGGACAGATTGTAGGGCTTTTGGGACTTAACGGTGCTGGAAAGACCTCTCTTCTTAAAATACTTGGAACCTTGCAACTTCCCTCTTCCGGGCAAGCTCTTATAGATGGAGTAGATGTTGAACAAGATCCTTATACTGCTAGAACTAAGATAGGATATCTTACAGATGTTCCAGCATTGTATAAAGAGATGAAAGTTATAAGCTTTTTAAGATTTGTAGCAGGTATAAAAAATGTACCTTCTTCTGAGATAGATAGATATGTTGAAGAAGCTATGGAGATAACACATATTAAGGAAGTTGCCAATAAAAGATTGTTTCAATTATCTCATGGTTTTCGTCAACGTGTCGGAGTATCTCAGGCAATTTTATGTAAACCAAAACTTTTGATTCTAGATGAACCTATAAATGGACTTGATCCTATCCAAATTATAGAAATGAGAGATTTGTTTCTCTCACTTAAAGGGAAACATACGGTATTATTGTCTACTCACATTATATCAGAAGTTACAAAGACCTGTGATAGAATTTTGATGATTCATAAAGGAAAACTGGTAAGAGAATGTGATAACGTAGAAGCTCTTGGTCAGGATCAGATAGAACATATGTTTGTTGAACTGGTTCAAGGTAGCGGACAAGGAGAGTACAATGCGTAAAGTATGGTTAATAGCTAAAAGAGAACTAGGGTATTTTTTTAGTAGTTGGACAGGATATGTTATTATAGCTGTAAGTTTGTTTATATCAGGGATATTATTTAATGCCTTTTCCCTAACAGCTACTCCAAGACTATCTTCTCAGGTACTAGAACAATTCTTTTATCAATCTAGTGGAGTAGCAATGATTGCAGCTCTTTTGTTGTCAATGAGACTTATCTCGGAGGAAAGATCTAATTCTACAATCATGCTTTTATATACTTCTCCAGTCACAGAAACTCAGATTGTACTTGGTAAATATATTTCAGCTCTTATCTTTTTTATTATACTTCAGCTTATAAGTATATATATGCCTTCATTAATCTTTGTTAATGGTAAGGTCTCCATTGCTCATATTATTACTGGGTATCTTGGTATAATTCTTTTAGGATCTTCTATAATATCTATAGGACTCTTTGCTTCTAGTTTATGTTCTTCTCAACTTCTTTCTGGTGTGGTTGGAGCTGTAATGGTGGTGGTATTTTTAGTTTTTTGGATGCTCTCTTCCATTGTAAACCCTCCGTTTAAAGATTTGTTTGCCTATCTTGCAATACATAATAATCATTTTCTTCCATTTCAAAGGGGAGTTATCAGTATAGCTCATGTTGTATTCTATCTATGTATTAACTTTTTCTTTATAGAATGTAGTGTGAAAACTCTACAGTCTAGGAGGTGTAGGGGATAATGTGGCAGTTTTTATATGTGTTTAGATTAGCTGTATTTATATTAGGTTTTATCGGTTTTTTTATCTCCTACAGGTATGTGGTAGATAGTAGGTGTATATATTCCCTTATTAGTTTTACTCTTATGGGAGTAGGTGTTTTTCTTACCATAGGTTTTATATGTAAATCTTCTAAACTAAAGGAAAACGTAGAGAGTAGAAAATCTTTGTACTATGTTTTAGGATGGAAACTTCTACTGATTCTAGCTTGTAGTATTTTTGTAGTGTACGATAAATTACTTGAAGCTTCAGGTGGAAGTTATGGATGGAGTCAAAAACTTAGTTTAGCTACTTGGATGATTCTAGGTATTTTTGGAATTGCTTGTGGTATAGGAGTAGAACTAGCTACTGTTGGTGCAAGGCATGCTTTTAGTAGGGATAGTTCCACTAGAAAATACTTTGATCTATCTAGGGTAAAAAAAGCTATAGGTTATTATAGTAGTATCAGTATAGTTTTATGTATATGTATATGCTTGTGTTATGCTACAAATAAACAAGATAAAACATTTGATCTATCTTATTTAAAAATCGCAACTCCTTCTGAAGAAACTATCTTATATCTATCATCTCACCCTGAAATAACGGTAGAGGCTTATTTTGATAAAGATAATGAGGTAAGAACTTATGTAGAAAAATATTTTTCTCTACTAACATCTAGACTATCAAATCTTTCTATAGAGTATATTGATCTAGATACATCACCAGCAAAAGCAAAAAAGATGGATATATCTAAAAATGGATATGTAATTTTCATAGATACCAGTAAAGATAATATAAATAAATTATTTGTTAATGATGAGATAGATTCAGCAAGAAAAGTATTAAGAAATTTTGATAACGAGGTTAAAACACATCTAAAAGAACTTGTAGAAAAAACAAAAACTATCTACTTTACAAATTCACATCTTGAATATTCTATTCAAGATGTAGGAAAGGATCCATTTAAATCTTTTAAGGCTCTTTCTAAATTATTTTCTCAACTTAACTATAATGTAAAAACTCTCTCTAGTCCTGAACTTATCTCGGGTATTCCTGAGGATGCTACCTGTCTTATGGTGCTTGCTCCTCATGGATCCTTCCTTTCTAAAGAGTTAGAATCTATTGATAAGTATTTGAATAAAGGAGGATGTCTTGTAGCTTTTATGGATTCTCTTGGTGGATCTGATGGAAAGCAAGTGTTAGGATCCGACGGACTTGGAACTTATTTAAAGTCTAAGGGACTTGTGTATAATAAGGTTGTACTTGCTAACAGTTCAACGAGAGTAGAGTTTTTCCATTCGAGTGTTGATAACTGGTTTTTAGCTACAAATAATTACTCTAAAAACCCTATAACTCAAACTCTTCAGGTTTTAGGAAAACAAGCTGTAACTTTGATGATAGGTAGTGGATATTTTAATTTTGTTCCGAATAAGGAAGGTTGGAGTTATAACTCTCTGGTAAGAACTCTTCCAGCTACTTTTATAGATAAAAATCTTAACTATACACAAGATAAGAATGAAACTAGTGAATTAGAACCAGTTGATCTTGTTATTTCTTCTAGTAAACCAGTATCTTTGAGTATTGATACGGAAACTAAGGATAAAGATAAAAATACTACTAATTCCTCCAAAAAAGAAGCTAGGATGGTTCTTTTTGGAACTGCGTCTATTAGCTCAGATGCTCTTTTAGAAAATACAGCAAATAAGGTATTGATACTTGAAGCTTTTAGATGGGCATTTTCTGATGAGACTATGTTTACATCTTCATCATCAGAAGAAGATGTAAAAATCCAACACACTAAAAAGGAGAATATTGTGTGGTTTAACGTTACTGTATTTGGAGTTCCTGTTCTAATATTGTTGATTGGTTTCATTGTCCTAAGAGTGATGAGAAAAAAACAATAGGAACTTACCCTGTTTTAGAAAAGAGGTTTATATGAGTAAATCGATAAAAGTGTATATACTAATATTTGTTTTAAGTTTAGCTTATGCTTATTACGTAAGTGATACGGGATCAGATCATGGTAAAACTATAGAGTTTTTTAACCTAGGTACTAATAAAATAGAATCTTTAAATCTTGAAGGACCTTTTTTGAAGGTAGAAATATTTAAAAAAGATATTGCTCAATCATCGAAATTAAAAAAGATGTTATCACAATTTAAAAACAAATCTACCTTTATGGTTTTATATCAAAGTAAATTTCAATCTAAAGATAAAAAAGTTTCAGACACAGATCCACTAATTTTTAGAGGTAGTATAGCAGTTAATAAATATTTAGATTTATATTGTCCTCTTTATATTAGTAAAATTATAGAAACTGAAGATTTAGCTAGTTTTGGATTTAGCGAAGATAAAGATAAGATAGTTATAAAAACTAATGAATCAACTAAAACCTTATGGGTAGGAGAACAAAGACACGATAGTTCGTATAGATATTATTATGATCCAGATGCTAAAAGCATGTTTTTAGCATCTGATGAGCTGTATAGTTCATTGATATCAGTTAAATCTAAACTTATATCCTATGAACTAACAGATATAAAAGAAGAGGATATCTCCTCTTTTGAATTTACTGATTTGTCTCGAGGAGAAGAACCCAAAAAATTATATAAGGTTTTAACAATGAATCAATCTATGGGATGGTCAAATTCTCAAACAGGACAGGAAGATCCAAAACTTTCTAGATTTGTTCAGTTTATAGTATCTATTCCTGTTATATCTAATACAGATCAAGATTTTAGTGATAAAACTATATATGAAGTTAAATTAATTTCAAATGAATCAGTTATAGAAATTATTAAAATTGCTAAAGATAATGATGAGTTTTATGGAGTTAGTAATTATAGTGGAAGTTGGGTAAAGCTTGATAAAAGATCCTTGGGTTTTTTATCAGATATGCTAGCCGATATCTAGGTAAAAATTACCTAGATATCTGCTAGAGGCTCATAGATTAACTTTGTTATCATATAGGTAGATAGCTATAAGGAGAAGAGGTTAATATGAGTCTTAGGATAGCAACTAACGTTTCTTCCTTAAACGTGCAACGTAATTTAAGAAACACAAGATCACTTCTGGACAAATCTTTGGAAAGACTTGCTTCAGGGTATAGAATTAATCGAGCTGGAGATGATGCAGCAGGACTTGCTCTGTCAGAAAGATTGAGAGCTAAAACCAGAGGGTTGATTCAAGCAGAACGTAATGCTTCAGATGGATTGTCTTTAATCCAGGTAGCTGAAGGTGGACTGTCAGAAATCCAAGATATGCTTATTCGTTTAAGAGAACTAGGTGTTCAAGCAGCAACCGATACGGTAGGATCACAAGAAAGAGAATTTTTAAATAAAGAATTTCAAGCACTACTAGAAGAAATAGAAAGAGTTGCAAATATAACTGAGTTTAATGGAACAGCTCTTTTAGATGGTAGTGGTGGAACTATAGATCTTCAAATTAACACCGGTGGGGAAAACCTTTTTGGAGGAGATCGTATAAGTATCGAGGCTTATGCTCTTGACTCAAATCTTGATGTACTGGGTATAGATGCAGATAATGTATTAACTAAAGAGGCAGCAAGGGGAAGTCTGTCTCATATAGACCATGCACTAGATTATGTTTCGGGGATTCGTGCAGAACTAGGAGCTATAGATAACAGACTGTCTGCAACAGTTAGAAGTTTAGGAGTATATATTGAAAACATCTCAGCTGCTAATTCAAGAATTAAAGATGTAGATGTAGCTAGTGAAACTGCAGAACTTACCAAAAATAACATCCTAACTCAAGCTGGAGTATCCGTACTGTCTCAAGCTAATAATGTTCCTAATATGGCACTGCAACTTTTAAAATAGTAATAAAAAACAAAAAATAATAATATAATACAAATACTGTCGGGTAGAATTATCTTATTCGACAGTATTTTTTTGATACATTTCCTCTACAGTCCCACATTACAATTTGTTCATCTCTAGATATTTTTTCTTCTTGATCTTCTTTGTACCATGATAAAAAAGCTATATCTGTTGAAGGGCTGATATCTCTTAAAGAATGACAGTTTCCTTCGAATGCTTCAGTTATATAAATATCATGACAATCTAGAATATTGTTGTATAAGGATATGATATCATGACAATTACATGCAAGCATATCAAGTCCTCTAACTTGTACATGATTACAGTACAGACACGAAGATCTTACCAGATTCGATAACAATATATTTTTAACAGGATCTGTTTCAAACTCTCCCATCACTCCAATATTTACTGGTAATGAATTTTTATTATCTTCTTTTATTTCTGTAGGAGCTCCAGGTTGTTTTTTTACTGGGATAGATAGATACAAGCTATCTTGATCAGTATAAACTACATTTTCTTTAATTCCCGCATAACAAGGATAATTGGTATCTTTATTACAAAAATATTCAAGATAGAAATCATAAGGAAAACAATCTTTGTTTAAGCTAATAGTAACACCACTACTATTTAAAAAACTAATCTGAGTAGAAGTCACTTCAGGACAAGATTCCCTACTAGATCTATAAGAAAGTCTAGCATGGGTTATTTGGTATTTAGAATCTGGAGCTATAAATGAAATCAAAGAATCACTAAATGAACCCGTAGATCCTTTGTTTGTAGATGAATATGAAACTAAAAAATAAGAACTACAAATTAAAATGATTAAATAAAGATTACAGAAACAGCTTCTCATAAGACTAAATCCCATAAACGTATTAAATACGATATAAACCAAACCCCTGTTTTAAACAAACTATTACACCTATACCCTGTAGTTCAAAATAAAAAAGGTTTCAATATATTCTTCTTAAAAACACATTGATTGCTAACTAGATACCTTTTATTAGCTTAAATAAAAGCCATAGATCATTAGGGCTAAGTTCATGAGGACGTTTGTCTAAAAAAATCTCAGGTATAGGAGAAGAAGCTTCTTGAATAAAAGAAGTTAAACTATTTTTTAATTTCTTTTTTTTCTGTAAGAAAATTTGTCTTAAAAAATTTAAAAAAGAATCGAAATTAGCTATAAAAGAAGGATCTAGATTATTTTTTTTAAATACACCAGAGACAATACTACTATCTACCTTTGGTTGTGGATCAAATAAAGTTCTAGGAACTTGGTTTAAAACTGTGGATGTAGCCAGTATTGAAAGAAGGGTACCAAGAGCTGAAGGTTCGTATAAAATCTTTTGAAAGAACTCTTTTTGAGCCATCAGTACAAAAGAATCTAAATGTTCAAAATTTCTTAAGATCTTTTCAAGTATTTTAGATGAAATAGAGTATGGAATATTGCCTACTACAGAAAATTTAAATGTATTTGATTTAGATTTACAACCTATAAGATCAAATGAAAGAATATCATCATTTATAATTTTGATATTTGTCTTATCTTTATATTTATTTTCACAGTAGAGAGTAAATCTAGGATCTTTTTCTACACAAGTGATATTTAAACCAGCTTCATATAATAAATCAGTAAGTACCCCAGTCCCTGGACCTATTTCAACTACCGTATCAATAGATCTAGATTTTAAAAAATCAATAACACAGTTTAAAGGAGTACTATCAATTAAAAATACCTGGGATAAAGCTTTTAATTGTATAGGTTTTTGATTGTTTTTTTGTTGTAGATTATATTTACTCATACTCTCTTTACTTTGAAAAATCATATCTACTAAAAGCATCCCAAGAATAATCATAGAAACACTCAGGAGTTTTTATATTTTCTTGAAACAGTCTATATCCAAATCCAGCAATCATTGCAGCATTATCTCCACAATATTTTAACTTAGGAGCCAGATACCTTATTCCATGATCTAAAAGTATCTGTTTTAATTTCATATTAGCCGATACTCCTCCAGCAATAATTACCTGTTTTGTATCCTTATAGATAGTTTTTGTATACAGTATCTTTTTAGCTAACTGGTTAAGTGCAGCTTGTTGAAAAGAAGCACAAATATCACAGATATTGGTTTTAAGTTCTTCTTCATTAAAAGAGCTTATAAGATGAACCATATGAGTTTTAAGTCCAGAATAACTAAACATCATGGTTTTTGTTGACATAACTGTAGGCATTGAAAAACGATGAGGATCTCCTTTTTGTGCTAGCTCTTCTATAAGTTTTCCTCCGGGATATCCTAGTCCTAGAAGCTTTGCCACCTTATCAAAACATTCTCCACATGCATCATCAATACTATGAGCTATGAGTTCATATGAGGTGTAGTTGTTCATTCTGTAAAGGTTAGTGTGTCCTCCAGAAACTACAAAGGCTAAAGCTGGAAACAATTCGGATTCTTCTTGTGGTTTTTGAAGCTTATCATCATCGTCTACTAATAAACTAGCATGTACATGAGCTTGTACATGGTTTACTGGAATTAAAGGTAGGGATCTAGATACAGCCAAAGCTTTAGCATAGGAGATCCCAACAAGTAAAGCTCCGATTAGTCCAGGTCCTTGAGTTACAGCTACAGCATCGATATCATCTAAGCTTAACTTAGCTTGATCTAAAGCTAAGTTAACTACAGTATCAATATTTTTAAGGTGTTCTCTTGCTGCTATCTCAGGAATTACTCCACCATACTTGGAATGAATATCGATTTGGGATGCAACTACCGAAGAAATAACCGTAGTCCCGTCTTTAACAATAGCACAGGCAGTCTCATCACAACTAGATTCGATACCAAGAATATACATATAAAACCCTCTATAAGATTATCCTTATAAAAAAAGAAGCATTCCCAGTAGTAGTTGGTTAAATCTACTAGGTAGCTTATAAAATAACATTTTGGTTAAAAATACAATATAAATACTATAGTTTTTTAGTAGAAGAACTTTTCTTTATACTGGATCTTTTTGGGGCAGTTGATTTTAAGCTGGTCTGTTTAGATATCGTATCGAGTTTTTCTTTTGCAGAACGGGCTTCCTTAGATTTTGGATGATTATCAACTAAATCTTGATAGTAAAGCTTTGCAGTACTTCTATCTCCTAATTTATAGAACACGTCCCCAAGTCTTAATTTTGCAGTAGAAACCTTTTGTTTTAATTCAACTAGTTCATTAAACTTTAAAGCCGATTCGTTAAGTTGTCCCTGTTTAAAAAGACTTTCAGCAAGATAGTAAAGAATATCAGCTTTTTCCTGTTTACCTTTTACCTTTTTATATAAATCAGGAGCTTCATTTACAATCAATGAATATTTCTTTTGAATGTAGGCTTGTTGAACATCCTGAGCAGATTTTAAGGTCGATTTTCCTGATTTAGAGGAAGATGCTGAGGATCCAATTTGAGATTTTATAGTTTCTAGTAAGGTGGTATGAGCTTCTTCTAAAGAATTAACTTTTTGATTAAGACTAGCTACCACCTCTCCTATAGGCACAGAACTATCAAATGAAGATTCTTTATCTCCTTCAGTATCAGAATCACCCGATAGTTTAATTGCTGTTTTTATATAATCAAGATCTCCATTGATTTTTTGAAGTTGTATGTTTATCTCTTCAATAGATGAACTGATAGCAAGAATATTTTTACTATCAAGATCAGATTTTTCAGCATAGGAAGTCTTTCCAGAATTAATAGTGTTTTCTAGTTGTATCATTCTACTTTTCAAAGAAGCTATATCATTTTCAGTGGATCTTGATACACAAGAACTGGATACCAAATAAATAAACATAATACTAATTATCAGTAAAAATTGTCTCATTTTGTAATATTCCTTAACTGAGTTAGATTAGCTGAAAAGTTGAAAATTTACTGATTAATATTATATCTATTTAAAAAAGAATAGTAAAAACAAAAAAATCTATAAATTATACAGGGTTTGATTTTTGAGGGTAGCTAGATCTACTTTGATGCAGTGATTTTTTTCCTTTTTTTCAGGTATACAATGTACTCAAAAAGAAAGTTTAAATTCTCATGATCTGATTCAAGTAGGCATTTTCTTTTTTTTGTTTGAAGAATAGTTGTAGCATTTATATTATAGTTATTTCTTTGCTCGAAATGAATTAAATCATCGTAAGCTTCTTTACTTCTTGCTTCTATTTTTTCCAGAAGTTTTTGATTGTACTCATTGTCTTCAGGGGAAGAAGAAGTAAAACCAGATACAGTATCTGTAGGTTGAGATTCTTTTGAAGTAGAGTCATCCTCATGAGTAGGATCTGTAGCAGGTTCCTTAGAATCTAAACCAGACGAATTATCCATAGATTCTACAAAGCTAGGATCAGATTCTTTTTTAGATTGATTAACTTCTTGATCCTTTTGGAAAGTTTTTTCCTGTACTGTTGTGTCTTGTGCCATATCTTAGCCTTTCTAAACTAAAAGCCTACAAGATATCTATCGGATAAAAATAGCTAATATAAAGTAGATATAGCAATAAAGTTTAGAAAAAAAACTAATATTTATAAATACTTAAAAATAGTAGAATAATTACAAACTAAAACAGCCCTTCTAGTTGGTATCAAAAGGGCTGTTTTTAGATATTAAGTAATCAACACAGGAATTTGAAGTTCCTCAAAATTGTGTCACCGAGTCCTTAGAGTTTTTTGTATAATATTCAGATATGAAAAAGAAGATTTTCCTCTCACAAACGATATACAGTTACGATAGAGCAAGCTCTATCGTAAGGGGTGTAGTCAATCAGCCCAAACTAAACGCCACGATAGATAAATATCTACTGGGGGTAAAGTTGACCACCAAATAGTCTCGAGCAATCTAAAGCCAGTAAATCTGAATAATTTACAAATACAAACATAAAAGATACGAATACTAAGTTAGGTACTAACACATCTGCCACTTTATAATATATTGATATTGGAATAAGTTTGGGAGGGTGTGTATTATTTAGTAGATACTTTGTCAATAAGTATTATCTATATACAATCATTATGGAAAATTACAATTATTACTTGTTGGTATACTTGTAGTAGATGGTTTTTAAGACTATTTATCCCAGATGGATCTATGGAAAGATAAAAGTTCTTGGAAGTTATCCTGTTCTATAGCAGTACGGATTTCTTCCATAAGATGAAGATAATAGTTGAGATTATGAAGACTAAGAAGCCTATGGGAACTTAACTCCCCAGATATAAATAGGTGTCTTAGATATCCTCTGGAAAAAGTTTTGCAGGTGTAGCAGTTACAGTTAGGATCTAGAGCCGAATCATCAAATTTATATCTGGAGTTTTTTATATTAACTTTTCCTTGTGAAGTAAATACAGTACCACGTCTAGCGTTTCTTGTAGGCATAACACAATCAAACATATCTACCCCAAGATTAACTGCTTCTATAATATCAAGTGGAGTACCTACTCCCATTAGATATCTAGGTCTACTAGGATCCAAGATAGATGTACATACATCTATCATATCAATCATTTGATTCTTTTCTTCTCCTACTGATAGTCCTCCGATAGCATAACCATCAAACCCTATATCCATCAGAGAATTACAACTTTCTTGTCTTAAATCTTCAAATACATTTCCTTGTACAATTCCAAATTGGTTAAGTTCTGGTTTGGTTTGAGCCTGTCTACAACGTGCTGCCCAACGCATAGATCTTCTCATAGAAGAGGCAGCTAGCTCATAACTAACAGGATGGGAAGTACATTCATCTAAAACCATGTTTATATCAGAATAGAGTGTCTCTTGAATCTTGATAGAAAGTTCAGGAGTAAGTAAAAAAGAACTACCATCAATATGACTTTGAAAATAAGCTCCCTCTTCCGTAAGTTTATTAAGTCTAGATAAGCTAAAAATCTGAAATCCACCACTATCAGTAAGAATAGGACCAGGCCAAGCCATAAATTGATGAAGATCTCCAAAATGCTTGATTACTTCCATCCCCGGTCTTAAAAAAAGGTGGTAGGTGTTTCCAAGTATTATCTGAGCCTTGATGTCCACTAGATCCGATGGTAAAAGTCCTTTGATACATCCAGCTGTAGCAACCGGCATAAAAATAGGGGTTTCTACCACTCCGTGAAGGAGAGTAAGCCTTCCACGTCTAGATCTTCCAGATTGTTTAATTAGTTCAAACATTATCTAATCAGGCTTTCAGTAATATTATGAGTAAAATCAAAACTAAAATTAAAATTTAAATCAAAATAGAAAACTTCTATTTTTTAAACACCCAAGTGTTCTATATGATTTAAAATAGTTTTACTAGTAAAACTTAGTGATAGCATCAAATTTTTTGTCTGTTCGTTAATTTGAGGTGGAGAATGGTCTAGCCACCAATTGAAAAGTTCATCGCTATCTTTACATACTGTAGAAGCTCCCTTATTTACTAAAAGACAAGCTTCTTTTTGATCATGATATAAAGGACCGTGAGCAATATTTAATCCATAGATTGCAGGTTCTAATACATTATGGATTTTATAGTGCATAGCCCCTCCTACCCAACAAAGATGAGAAACTCCATATAATTCCGATAGTCTTCCTATAACATCAACAATACAGACATCAAAATTTATACCATTAGCTAAAAAGGATGGATCTGAAAAACAAGAATAGCTAAGGTTCCTTTTAGTACACTCTGATTTTATCCAATCTATCATTACTGGGGATATATCATGAGAAGCACAAATTATTTTCCAACTAGAGTCTGTGATACGAATTTTTAAATATGCATCAAATACACACTCGATATCTTTATGCCATCCACTACCTATAATAAAATACTTATATCCTAAGGAAGAAGTAGGAGAAGAAAAAACGTAGGAGTTTAGTTGCTCTTTTAAATGAGCTATTTCCTCTTTTTTCTCAATAGATCTTAGTCTAACTCTGTCATATTTTGTATCTCCAGCAAGTAGAGAGTCTTTTACAATCGTTTTATAAAAATCTAGATCTGATTCTTCTACTACAAAAATACTATCCATCATAGATAGAAGAAGTTTTTTCATAGATAAGGAAACAAAGTTATATTTTCGATTCATAGAAGCATTGATTAAAATTAATCTAGAATAGGAAGAAGCCAGTTTTATAAAAGAAGGCCACAGCTCATGACGAACAATAAAACACATTGATGGTTTTAATATCTTAAATATAGATCTCCAAGTACAGTATCTGTCTAATGGGCATAAAATAAAATCGTGAGACTCATTTCTTTTTTCCATAAAACTGATACCAGAAGGAGAAAAAGCAACTATAAAAATATGTTTTCCCTTCTTACTATAATAATCTATCAAGGGACGAGCTTGCTCGTATTCTCCAGCAGAACTACAGAAAAATAATATAGTATCCTTACTGGCTTTATGTTTTTTAATAGTTGCAAGTTGAAAAGAAGTAAGGGATCTTTTTTTTAGTTCTTCTCTTATACGTTTTGAAAAAAAGGAAATAAATTTAGCTATAATACATAAAAGCTCAAAACTTAAAAAATAAAAAAAGTAAAACAAGTTAAATTTAAAATTTTTCATAAACTAAAACCTAATTTTTGTTAAAAAAACTGTTTATATCCTCTGCAAGATAAGAAGCTACCTTAGAAGAATCAATTAAACTAAAACATCTATAGTCTTCAAATCTACAAGGGGTTTGACCGTGTTTAGAACAAGGTCTACAACCTAGTAGAGAAGAAAAAATTCTACTTTGAGGATTCCAACAAGAAAAACCAAAGTTTTCAAAAGTAGGTCCCCAAAGTCCTAGACTTTTTCCTCCTACTGCTTCCATCAGATGAAAATGAAGGGAATCATTTCCTAAAAGAATATTACAACGGGATAATAATAAAGATGTTTGAACCAAAGATAATTTAGCAGTATAATTCTTTATTTTATAAGTTGAACATAACTGATTGATAAGTTCTTGATTTAATGTTGTATCAGAACGAGAACCTATAAATATTAAATCTATTTTTGAACTAATCCTTCCATCCAATAAATTACTAAGCTTACTGAATATATCATTAAGAAGGGATAAGGGAGCTTTTTTAGGGGAAAAAGATCCTCCTCTAGATATAACTAGGTTATATCTAGAAGGATCTATATCTGAAATAACTTTTATACTATCTTCATTTGAAACTAGTGATGAAGTATCTAGGCTTGGATGAACAAAGTTAAGATCTATATTTAAATCTATATTTAGTTTATCTTTATTAATAATTTCTTTTATAGCGTCTAATAGAGAACTAGACATAGAACGAAATAATTTAAATCTAGTATCTATATCTGATGTTAAAAGATCCTGGCTTCTCCCCCTGTTTAGAGCTTGCGATATATAACTGTTTCTAGCTTTAGATCTTTTATCATAGGCATGTACTTTCGTAAAAGAAAATAAAGATAACATATAAGAAAAAGACCAAGCTCTTATATTATTTTGAAGATTTAATACGATATCCGCCTTTCCGTAAGATAAGCTCCTTTTCAGTGTTTTTAAAAATCCATCTTTTTTTATATCTATTGCATGTACTCTAGGATAGTATGCCCTTATAAAATCAATACTAGGAGCAGCTCCTATCCAACATATTTGAAACTTTATAGGGTATCTAGATTCTATTTGTTCTATAAGATTTAAACATGCAGTAGATAATACAAGATCTCCAATACTACTGGTTCTTATTATAACCAGGTTAATATGGTGCAAAGAATCCGTCTTTGTTTGATTAACTAATTGCCTTTTCTTTTTTAAACTGAACATTTTTTCTACTTACCTTCTTATTATAAAAAAATACAAATATCAGTTGGTTTATTTAGATTATCATAAGGTTACTACCAGTCTAGTAGTATATACACCAAAAATATAAAAAATAAGGGTAATTTTTTTTCAACAGCTTAAAAAAAATGCTAAAATAATAAAGGGTATCTTTGTATAAGGAGTTTATCTTGGATAACATCGAAAAAGTAAAAAAGACCATAAACATTATATACTATGTTAATACAAATAAGACAAAAGCTATTAGAATGTCTTACCTATCTTTTATCTCACTTATTACAGCTTCTTGTATGGTCCTTCTGTGGTCTGTAGTAAGTATATTTTTTATAGGTAATTGTTTAAACACAATAAATAAACAAAAAGAAAAAATTCTTGTATCTAACGATGTAATCTTTGATTATCAGATGAAGTACGACAAAGTCCTAGAAGGAGTTTATACACAAAAAGTAACTTCAGATAAAGATTCATCTTCTACTACTAGTAATAATAAGAAAAATTCTACTGAACTTACTAAACAACAAGCAGGTCTTCCTGTTCCTCAAGCTCATTCAACAGAAAATAACTCTAGCTCTTCATTGTCTGCAAAATCTTTAAGTGATTCTGCTGTAGCAGAAGTTACAGATAGTAAAACTAGTAATTTGAATGCTAAGGGATCTATTCTTCTAGAACATGTTGGAACATTTAAGCAAGATAAAACTATAACAACTCTTATAAACCTATCTAATACTACAGAACGTAAGATATCAGGTAAAGTATGGGGAGTTGCATACTATAAAAAGACAGATGGTTCTGTTACTAAAGTATTCTATCCAGATAAGATTTCTGGATTTGATACAAATGCTACTCAGGTAAGTCAAGCACCTCATGGAGCTGTAGGATATAATATAAAACATTTTAAACAACAAAAAATGCAGTTTAAACGTCCTGTAAGTAATGGTAGTTTTGTAAAATTTGAAGTCTATGTTACAGATGATAAGAATTTTTATAAAAAATATTTTAATGTTGATGAGTCTAAATTAAAGTTTAGAACAACTCTAAATTTATCTAATTATAATAAAGTAGAAGATTTTTAACGAGATGAGATGAATTATTATGAAAAAACAATCTAGTATTATCTTAGCTTTGTGTTTGTTTGTACTATCCTGTCATAATAAAGTACAACTGTCCCTAGAGATTGAAGTTGTAACAAACGAAAACGTTCAGGTATCTGAAGCTCAAGTGTTTTTAGATCAAAAACTACTGGGTCAAACTAATAAAGAAGGAAAATTTATATATCAATCTCCAGAAAAAGCTGGGAAAAGAATTCTTTCTATTAGTAAAGAAGATAACACTCAAAACTACTCTATGTATAAAGAAGAAATTACAATTTCTAAAACTGAACCTAATTTAAGAATAAATGCAAAACTTTATACTGTTCCTAAAATAGATATAGCTGATAATAAAACTAAAAAAATAAGTCAAGATCAAGATTCTAAACTAATTAAAGAAGATGAACTTAAACTATCTGAAGAAGATACAGAAGCTATTAAAGTAAAAAAGGAAGAATCTGATCCTATAGTAATGTCTGCTTCTGCAGATAATATTAGTTTGAAAAATTCTTCTACAACTAAAGATCATAAAACAATAACTATTTATACTAAAAACGCTAAATCTCAAGCTATTCCAGGAGTAAAAATATCATATAAAAATACAACTGATAACGAGTTCGAATCTGGATGTATTAGTAATGAAACAGGTAGATGTGTTCTTCCATATCAGGGTAAAGATAGAAGTATAGATTTGCTCTATCAACAAAATGGAATGCAAACTAAACTAGATACAGTAGAAGTATCTAATGAAAAGGTTATTAACACCGTACTAACTCCTGGTAAAACTCTTGATGTATTAGTGTATTCGGATAAATTAGGTAAAAAGATTCCTGAGGAAGCAACTGTTCTTATTAATCAAAAACCAGCTCGTAAAATTGGAAAAGGATTTTATTCATATAATTTCTTCAATGCTAAAACTAAAACAGTATCCTTGAAGGTACAATCCCCAATAGGAACTAAATTACAAAAAATAGATACTTCTAAAGGATCTAAAGTTGTAACTGTATCTTTAGAAAATAAAAAAAAAAAATAAGTGAATTTGTTGTTGCTGTATCAGATACTCAAATTATTGGAGTACTTGATAGTTTTATAGATAAACAACTAAGTTATAATAAAGATAAAGCTAAGGATAAAAATCCAGATTTAAATATAAAGGAAGAATATCTAAGTTTAAATTCATCTATACTAAAAACTTTGTATCAATTTTTAACCCAGACTAAAGTTTTAAAATCTATCACTATAAAAAATTTAAATACTTTTACAGAGTCTAAAACAATACCTCTATACTCTAAAGCTATATCAGGATGGAAATCTTCTTTAGATAGTCCAGATGGTATTATAGTCCCTAGTATTATTATTAAAAACCAAGATCCATTAAAAAAGAAAATAACAGAATCAAAAAAAACGGATACTGTCTTAGTACTATCTTTATATAATATTAATGGTAGTAAAGAATTTGATGTATCGGAGAGTATAAATCTAGATAATAAAAATATAGATGAACAGTTAAAGAAAGCTCTTACCAATATGGATACGTCTTTAGAAACTGGTAAGTTCCCAAAGAAGATAAATTTAAGTTCTTCTCGTTATCCAAAAGAAAGACTCTCTTTTATTAATAGTGTTCCTTCGGGGAAAATATATATTAATAAAAAATACTATGGATCAACTCCTCTTATCAGTTATCTTCCTCAAAAGGATCTAGTGGTTAGAGTGGTATCTTCTGATAAGGAATATAATCCTTTGAGTGTTAATATATCAAAGGATGATCTACCTTTATTTTTGATTGATGGAAGATCCTTGATGCTTGAGAAAGATTATCTATCAAGAGCTAAGAAATTAAAGAGTAAAAATAAAAAAGAAGCAATCTCTTTACTGGAACAGATTCCTTCATCTTATTCATATTATCCTAGATCTCAGGTAATGCTTGCAGATCTTTTATTAAAAGATAAGGAATATAGAAAGGTTATAGAAAAAACTTCTTTTATTCTAAGTGATAGAAAATATCTTCAATCTGAAGAAAAAAACAAAGATAAGATGAATCTTTATTTATTAAATAATATAGCTTCTATTAATTATGCTGTAAGTCTAAAAGAAGATATGGCTCAAGAAAAAGCAGAATACTACCGGGATGCTCTGATAGATGGAGAACAGATTTTTAAAAAGTTAAAAGGTACTGATAAACTAGATCAGAGTCTTGATCTTGGTGAATCTGATCTGGTCATAGATTTTTGGTACTATCAGGGGGTAGCAGCCTTAAGATTGTGGCAACAATCAAATGAATCTGAATATAAAGATAAACTGGTAGATATATGGCAAAATTTTCTAGCTTCTAAAAAGATAGATAACTATTCATCTTTAAATAAAGAACAAAAAGCTCATGTACAAGATGCTAGAAAATTATATGAGTATTTAAAATAAATTCTACCAGATACTAATATTTTAACTAACATTAGAGAAGAAGTTATCATCACCCTCATCATCATCACTAGCTTTTTTAGTTTCATCTTCTTCTTCATCAGTATCTTTATAAGTTTTAAAGGAATCTTCTTCAATCATTTCGATATCAGCATCAAAATTAGAAGAATTTTCAGAGAATTTTTTAATTTTTGAAGAGAAGATAACTTTTCTTGAAAAATAAAATAGAGTTAATAGTACTAGGATTCCTATAACAACAGATAGGAATTTATTGTTTTCATAGAACAAAAGAGGAGTAGGAGAATCAAGTTGAATACTTTGAAAACTGTTCCAAACTGTTTGCATTTTATGAGAAGTAAAATCTCCTTCAAAATATTTAGGTAGATCTGTGTAAGTTACAAGAAAATGTTTATTAGCTGAAGATATATAAAGATGCATCTGCATTAGTTTTGTATCTCTTATAGTAAATTCAGTATAGTAGATATAGCCTTTTCTACCATCTGCTAGATTTACTGCATCGTAGTTTAATACCCTATAATCTGTCATCATGGAATTTCTTCCAGGAAATTTACTTGAGATATGATCAGCCATTTGTTTAGCTGAAATAGCATTCATAGCTTTTCCACCAACATTAGCTACCACTTGAATAGAAGCTCTATATTTTGCATTTTTATATTTAGGTTCTACAAGTACCAAGGATTGAGATTGAGCTGATCTTAATTTCCATCCTTCAGGAGGAATTATACTAAAACCTCTGGATTTCAGATTTATTCTATCTTGAGCAAAACTTTGTTTAAAGACTAAAAAAGAGGAAGATACTAGTAGAATACCTAGTACATAGATTAAACTCTTTTTAAACTTACTTGATTTTTTGCTTTTTTCTGTAACTGTGACTGACATAATATTCTCTTTATAAAATTAGTTAAACTCCGTTATGAAATTTTTTTAGTTAACATACTGTCCATAATATTTTCTATACTACTAGCAAACACTCTATCTTCGTTATAACTTGATATACTATCTATAATGATATCTAATGCTGAGATATCTAGCTCAAAACTTTCTCCTTGATTCAACCTGTCCTTAAACTCATAATCTATAGGAATAGCATATTCTGGTCTTGTAATAAGAGTAAGTTCACAAGCGTTATCGTGAATACTATCAGGATAGGATTTAACTTCGTAAATAGCTCCTATTCTAAGATAGGCACCAGATCCTCTAGATGATTGATTTCTATAATCAGTGTAAACCATAAAACATATATCAGAAGGTTTTACACCATCTTTTAATTCTTTCTTAAGAGTAGTAATCTTTTCAGTAGGTTGGTTTCTTAACTTGTGATATTCACTGTCACTAAGAATATATAACCAACACGATGGGGCTGAAAGTTTTTCTTCTTGTTGTGATGAACCATCCTGTACTTCAGACTCACTATCTTTATCATTTATATTTAATTTCCAGTACAAAGTATTTACATCGTTTTTAATTGAATCTATGTCTATAGATAAGAATCCATTAGATTCTAAAAGAGTTTCTACTTTAGATAAAAGAACTAAGATATTATAATCAGATTCAGTGTTAAACATCTGGTTTATATAGGAGATATCAGAACTATCATAAGCTTGTTTTAAAAGTTCAACTTCAGATACTAGAAGTAGATATAAAACATCTAGATCATCTTCTCTGGTTGTTTGATAAGAGTGTTTTAATATAGATCTGGCTTCTTCATAATCTTCTAACTTACAAGCAGCATATGCAGCAAATACTGAGTAATCAGTATTTGTTGGATACATTTCCATGAGTTCTGTAGATAACTTGTACATAGTGTTATAGTCATTACAATCAAAGTATGAGTGAAGTCTATATTGTCTATAAGCTGGACTTTGTCCAAACATAGTATCCATTTTTGTAAGGAGTTGATTTAATTTTGTAGTTTCCTTATTTACTATAAGTCCTTTAACTAAAGTAGACATTACATAATAATCATCTAGTGAGTCACGGATTGACCATAGACCATCTGTAGAAGGATGAAGATTCAATCTGTTATCTATTAGAAAATCAAGTTCTTGAACGTATTGGTTTTTGGTTTCTTCAGCTATGGAAGTATGTATTAATTTAGCTGCTTGAAGTTCATCTAATTCGTAATGAATAAGACCTCTAAGAGCTGATATAGAGGTATACATATTATGAGAGGAAGTTTCTTCAGTAGAGAGTCTATATAGAAGGTGTCTATTTAGGGAAGAAAGAGCTTCTCTGTCAGATTGAGAACTTAATATTTCTATCCATAGTCTGTATAAGGATGATATATCCTCATCAGTATTATCTGCAATAATCTTACTTAGATGTTCTACTGAGGTGGTGGTTCTATTTGTCCAAAAGGCATAAAGAGCCATCTTGTATCCTGAGAAAATAAGATCTTTTTTTGTATTTAAATTACCATACTCTGACATAGACCCCTCCGATGGTTTAGGTATCCACGTAGATAGATCGGATGTGGAGCAGAAAAATTGAATGAAGTTTATAAATTAATTGATAGAATAAAGTAAAATACTAAGTAAATATCTAATATGTTTATTAAAAATAAGGTTTTTATTTTTAATAAAAAAAATTGTTACTTTTTTTGTTTTTTAGGGAGAACAATTGAAAGAATATGTCTGTTAGTTAATTTAGATGTTACGGAACTTCGATAATGTTACACCAATCGTCAAATTCATAAGTTTTATTATCCAAGGATTCGATGTCTATTTCTTTAAAATTGTAAGTTACAGGTTTGTCGGTATACAGTACATTTAATTTACTTCTTAGAGTTTTTTTAACACTAACTCCCTTATAGTTAATATCCATGGTTCCAAGAAGAGCAAAAGAAGAAGTATCGGTATGACATCTACCTTCTCCAGTATCACATACGGTATTAACCTCAAGTTTACCTTCAGAGTTCCAAGAACTTTTAAATAAGCTACCAGGAACATCTGTTATTACATAATCCTCATCTGGAGGATCACGAGGCAGGTCAACATAAACCTTCAGAGGAGTTCCAACATCTAATACTCGTTTAGTTTTTAGGGTTGTAACTGGACGGGAGGTGGCATTATTAAGATTTAGTTGTCCTAGATCTGATCCGTTGATGATTACCCTAAATTTTGCATCATTACAATGGTGGTTTGAATATTTCCAACTAAAAAACATACATGCCTCTACTGGTTTTCCACTAACTGATGCGTATTTAAGGACCTCTACTTTAGGTAGATTATTAATTTGGGTGAGGATATGTTGGAATTCTTTTTCAGTTAGGTTTTCAGGTACATAGTTAATGTTAGGGTCTTCTGGATGATAAGGATTTGATTTAGAAGCAGAATCAGAAAAACTAGAGTCGTTACAAGAAAAAAGTATAAACCCTATGGTAAAAAACAGAAGATAATAGGTAAATATTGGAGAAGTGTTCATAGGTATCCTTGTCTATTATAATTAGGTTACTACTTTATTTTTTGTTTTTGATTTTAATTTTGATTTTATTTTTTTTAATTTTTTAGCTTTCCTAGAAGATTTAGCAGGTACTTCTACAGAAATCAAACTTTCATCTTCCATACAGTCTGGCGTTTCTTTTAAAATTTTATCTACTTTAGTTACAACCTCTTTTCTATACATGTATTCATAGTGGGTAAGTCCATCCATAGCTACAGGATGTATCTGAGCTTTATATTCTTTTCTGTCAAATATTCCTCTGTCTCCAGGAACTACGTTATCACTGTCAGAGTGAATATTATATATCTGAAGATTCTTAGGAACAGAAGCACTGTGGAGTTCTTGTAGGAACAAGGATCCTGGTTTCATTTGCCATATATCTTTCCATATCAAACCAAATGGAGGAGTAACAAGTCCTATATAAGAGAAAAAAGATCCTTTAAAAGGAGTTCCAAGAGTTATTATCTTATCACAATATTTATACCCACCAAGTTTTAGTAGCCACCACATGGATACTAGTCCTCCTTTAGAATGGGCTACTATACTGATTTTGGATAGGTTATGTTCTTTAAGATATTCCTTGATCTTTGTATTTAAAAACTCAGCTGATTCGTTAGCACTTTTTGTAAAGAAAGTATTAAATAGTCCTCCCATATTAAAGGATATGACATCATATCCTTTAATATAGAACTGCCTTTCTAGTGTAACTAAGGATTTTCTAGAGGAGAAAAATCCGTACATAAGAAGAATTGTAGGTCTTTCTGAAAGAATAGTTGTAGAGTTAGAAGTAGAATTTTTAATAGAGTTCATTTGTAAAGGAGAGACGTTATGTTGAACTTTAAGTTCAAATACAAGTTCTTTATAAAAAGATTTTAAAAGTCTTAGGAAAGTCTTTTTATTGGTAGTTTTTGGAAGATAGAAATATTCATAGATAAAAAATGGAGCAAGACCTATAAGGGAGAAAATAAATAGGTTTTTATAACAAACTAAAATAGAGTTTGTGGAAGTTCCTAGACAGAACAAAAATATTCCAAGAGATTCTCCAAGAAGAGTACCATACAGTACGCTCTTAAGTCTGAAGTTACATATTCCTAAAAATATGGACAGAAGATCAAATTGAAATATAGGAATCCATCTTGTGATAAATATTATTTTAGTATCTTGAGTAGTTATTAGTTCTAAAAGAGCTGGAAAATTTGCTCTCATCCAAGGAGCTACAAACTTTTTACCTACAATTCTACAAGGTAAATATAATACGAGACAGGATAGAATTAAAGAGACGTAACTGATGAGTATAGCCACAGGGAACGAAAAACTTTTTCCTGCTATCCAAGGGATTAAAAGTGCTGGGGTAAATAGAACAGAACGTAGTGAGGAGTAAAGGAAAAATACGATGATGTTATTGGAACTTGCTACCTCACAGGAAGAGGCTCCATCTGGACAGTAATGGTGGAAGAATAGATATCCTATCAGTCCTAGAAATAAAAAAGCTCCAAGATAGACATAAGAAACAAAGCGAAGCTGTTTTAAGTATTCGGAATCAATTTTTATACTCATTGTTTAAACCCTGTGAAATTAAGGCTTGCTGGAAAGAACCTGTGGTGTATATGGGAAGGGTAGACCTTCTATCATACCTAATCCCAGTACTTAAATTCTACCATTTAATGGGTACGGATTAAAGATTTTGGGAAAAAAGAGCTAAGGAAGAGAAGAAGGAATAAAGAGAAGAAACGCACCCTGCAGGATTCGAACCTGCGACCCTCAGATTCGTAGTCTGATACTCTATCCAGCTGAGCCAAGGGTGCATCTTTCACAGAAAGTTATATCATAGACAAGTTTTAAAAAATATCTATAATAATTTTTCATTACATTAAAAATTCTAATTTATCTAGAATTTTATTGGGTTTGTATATTGTAGTTATATTAGGTTAGAAGGTTTTATTCTGAAAGAAGGTTGTATGGATAGGGTTAGAATTAAGTCTATATCACTGGATACTTATAAGGGAAGTAATATTACTGTTTGTGGATGGGTTAAATCTAAAAGAGAGTCTAAAAATTGTACTTTTGTGATTATAAACGATGGTTCTTGCCAATCTGATCTTCAATTAGTGGTAGATCCTTCAGGATTTAGCAGTATTCTTCCTGCTGTAACTACGGGGGCTTCTATTAGAGCTAGTGGAACTGTTCAGGAATCATTAGGAAAGGGACAGAGCTTTGAACTTGTGGTTAGTAGTCTAGAAGTACTTGGAATTTCGGATGAGTCTTATCCATTACAAAAGAAGGGACACAGTTTAGAGTTTTTAAGACAAATTGCTCATTTACGTGGAAGAACTAATACTTTCGGAGCTGTATTTAGAGTGAGAAATGTTCTTTCGAGACTGGTTCATAAGTTTTTTCAAGATAGAGGATTTATTTGGGCTCATACTCCGCTGATCACTGCTAGTGATTGTGAAGGAGCAGGAGAGATGTTTAGGGTGACTACCTTTGATTTAGGCAGTGTTCCTAAAACTGAGGATGGTAAGGTAGACTATAGCCAAGATTTTTTTGGAACTAGTGCAAATCTTACGGTATCTGGACAACTTGAAGGAGAGGTACTTTGTTCTTCTTTTTCTGATATATACACTTTTGGACCTACTTTTAGAGCTGAGAATTCTAACACAACAAGACACCTATCGGAGTTTTGGATGATTGAACCAGAGATGGCATTTTGTGATCTAAAGGGGGATATGAAGATAGCTGAGGAGTTTGTAAGATTCCTTCTAGCCAATGTTATAAAAGAGGCTAGAGGAGAACTGGAGTTTTTACAGAAGTTTTACAAAGATACTTCCATACAGACCTTGGAAGAGATATCGTCTAAGGATTTTACAAGGATTTCTTATACTGATGCAATAGAAGAGCTTAAAAAACAGCCTGCCTCCAAGTTTGAATATAAGGTAGAGTGGGGGATGGATCTTCAAAGTGAACATGAAAGATTTCTAACCGATACGGTATTTGGTGGACCTGTAATAGTTTATGATTATCCTAAGGATATCAAAGCGTTTTATATGAGAAATAACGATGATGGTAAAACAGTAGCTGCTATGGATGTACTTTTACCTAGAATTGGGGAGCTAATAGGTGGTTCTCAACGTGAAGAGAGGGTTGACTTATTAGAAAAAAGAATGCTAGATATGAATATGTCTTTGAAGGATCTTTATTGGTATTTGGATCTAAGACGTTATGGGTCTTGCCCTCATGCTGGTTTCGGGCTAGGATTTGAGCGTTTAGTGCAATATGTAACGGGGATGACTAACATTAGGGACGTGATTCCTTTCCCTAGAGCTCCTCGATTGATAGAATTTTAAAAAATTTGGGATTAGTGGTTGACCAAGCGTGGGTTATCGGCTATTGTTTTTGGTCATGGGTTTTCTTGTTATTTAGATAATTTTTGAGGTTTTTGATATGAAATCTATTTCAGTTCGACCTGTTGATGTTAATAAAAAATGGGTTATAGTTGATGCAACCGGACAGACCGTAGGAAGACTTGCAGCAAAAATTGCTTCTATTCTTAGAGGAAAAACTAAAGTTAGTTTTACTCCACATTTGGATACAGGTGATAACGTTATCGTTATAAATGCTTCTAAAGTTGTTCTTACAGGAAACAAATTGAGAGATAAACGTTATTATAGACATTCAAGTTTTATCGGTGGAATTAAATCTGTAGATGCAAAAACTTTACTTGAAACTCGTCCTGAAAGAGTCCTTAAATCAGCGGTAAGAGGAATGATACCTGCTAATAAGTTAGGGTCTCGTGTGATGAGTAATTTGAAGATATATGCCGGCAGTGAACATCCTCACGCTGCACAAAATCCAGAAACTATTACTTTATAATTTGTGGGAGTTAATATGGCAAAAACAAATGTGGTTCATACAGTAGGAAAAAGAAAAACAGCTGTTGCTAGATTGTATATGCAAGAAGGTTCAGGAGTTATCACTATAAATAAAAGAGATATAGATGATTATTATCTAAGAGCTACTTCTAAGATGGTGATTCGTCAACCTCTAGAACTTACAGGAACAAATGGTAAATACGATATAAGTGTTAATGTTTACGGTGGTGGTCTTTCAGGTCAAGCTGAAGCTATAAGACATGCTATCTCTAGAGCACTTTCTCAAATTAATACTGAAGCCTATAGACCTATTCTTAAATCTAACGGTCTTATTACAAGAGATGCTCGTAAGAAAGAACGTAAACTATACGGTCAAAGAGGAGCTCGTGCTCGTTATCAATTCTCAAAACGTTAATACAATACGTTGGGTTTATTTGTATTTTATAGAGAATTTGTTTTTTTATGTAATATGAAAAATTTGTACCTCTTGTTAAGGGGTACAAATTTTTTATATCATGTCCTTGTAGGATTTTGTTTTCAAAAAGGAAAGATTATATGAGTGAACGTGTTGAAGATTTAAGTATCGAATACTCTGAGGATGGTGTTCTTTTAGTTAAGCAGTTAGATAAAGAAATTTTAACTAAAGGTAACTGGAGTACCATAATGTATCTGTTCCAAGAATGGGATAAAAGAGAAGAAAAATATGGTCCTGAAAAAGTTTCTATTAGAAGATATCAAAAAAGAAACGGAGTTTACCGTCAACAAAGTAAGTTTAATATCTCTAACGTAAAACAAGCAAAAGAAATTATAAGAGTACTTGATAAATGGTTCCATACTGCTGAAGAAGATTCTGGTGTAGAAGCTAAAACTGAAGAAGAATAAGTAGGCTCAGGATTAGATATCTATTTTTCTTGAGTTTAAGTATTCGAGGTTTTTATATAAAGATTCGTGATCTTCTTTCCATGAGAATGGAGGGATCACGATTTTTTTTATCTGATTAAAATCAGGCCAGGAGTAGAAGGTCTGAACACTATATTTTTGAAATTCTTCCATGTTAGTGAAAAAATCTATGGAATCTACGATATTTATAGAATCAAACCCGGCGGATATAAATAGGGCAGAAATTATTTGAATTAAAGCATTATGAATAAGTTCTTGATCGTGTATTCTAAGATAAGTGGTATCAAAATAAAGATTACAACTTCGATATATTTTAGATGTTCCTTCTAGTATTAAAAGGAGTATGGGATTATGGTTTTTCTTTTCTTTTAATATCCAACTTCCCCACAGATTTGTAACTGAGGTGTTTTTGACTTTTCTCTTTGAAAAAGAAACTCTTTTTCTTATAAAAGGAGAAACTTTAAGATGATGGGGAAAGTTAATAAGGTGTTGTGAAAAATAAATTGAGTCTTTAGAATCCCAGTGAGACTCAGCTAACCAAGTAAAATTATTAGAGTCAGTAGTAAAATTTGAAATATTTAAACAGTTTAAAAACATAACAAGCACTTTTTTAAGTTTTAACTTTGTATTATTATAATAATATATGAGTATATAAAAAGTATGCAGGTTGATCAATCCCATACTATTGTAACTATTGGTATTAGTATTAGATTTATTTTTTTTTATAAGTTAATATTTTTACTATGTGAAACCTAACCTAGAAGAAGGGGTAATAATCGTGGGTATCAAATCTAACGCAGTCCAAACAACAGGAAAAAATAACGGTGTAACAATCTTATCCTCTGGAAGTTATTTTCAAGGAAAACTTTACTGTAAACATTCTTCTCGTATAGCAGGAAGAGTAGAAGGACAGATTATATCTGAAGGGCTTTTAATTATTGAAGAAGGAACTCAGATTAATGCTGATATTAAAACCGATGAAGTAGTAATTCAAGGAGTAGTAAAGGGAGAACTTCAAGCTACTGGTAGAGTAGATCTTACTAAAACATCTAGGTTTGAAGGTGATATAACAACTCCTACTCTGGTTATTCAAGAAGGTGCTAAATTTAACGGTAGATGTTTTATGAGTACTAATGAAAATCTAACAGGTAAAGAAGATAAAGCGTTTACGTCTATAGATGCCAAAGCTGGTGCTAAAACTTCAACTACTGAAAGTCCTAATATAGCAGTTGTTAAATAGATAGGTTAAGAACAAGAATAACTAGTTTATATATGTTATATGGATATATTTATAAAACTAGTTAAGAATATATTGCACATGGATGATGGGTATGAGAAAGTCCCTAAAAGGTATCAATAAAAAAGCTTGTATTCTAGTGGTGGATGATGATTCAAGTCTACTGAAATTTTTTAAAATCCATCTTACTTCTGTTTTTGCAAATGTTACGGTAGTAGAAAATGCTACCGAAGCATTAAAGTTAATGGATGAGAAAGAATTTGAGTTGGTGTTAACCGATATTAGAATGCCTAAGATATCTGGAATTGAGCTTATTGAAGAGGTAAAACGCCGTGATTCTTCCATCATAGTTTATGCTGTAAGTGCGTACTACGATGGAAGTGAAACACAGTTAAAGTATATTGATGGATTTTTGAAAAAACCTTTCGATATAGAGTTTTTAAACGATATGATTGTTACAGGTCTGAGACTTAGAAAATACTTCATACAACTTAAAGGTATAGTGCAAGATAATCAAAAAGTACTTGATTTGGTATATGGTGGATTGGGACTTGATGACCTTGGTATTGTTACAGCCCACAAAACTCAAGTAGAAAAACTTATTACTCATATTCGTCAAGGAATGGCTTCTTAGTTTAAAATATTGTTTCTTTCAATACTTCGTTTATAGATTAATAAGATTTTTGGTTTAAGGTGTGGTGGTATGCTACCTGAAAAAATAGACAGGTATATTGTATACTTGAATTAAACTTTTTACTATCTGCAGAAAAGAAATAGAATCAGGGATGATCCCATATCTGATAACAGTATTCGGGTGGAATATGTTTGAATAGAAAAGAGTGTGGGGGGCATTTCTCTCCCTACTCTTTTTTTATACTGACCTTAACTAGAGTTATGATTTATATTCTAATCATTTGTATTATCTTCTTCTTCTAATTTAATAGAATTTTTAAATTTATCAGGAGCCATTTTTCTTAAAGATTCAGTGTATTGGGAACCTGATTTTGTCCACATTGGAGCAAGAGCTGTTACGGCTATTACTACAGTGTATAGGGTAGCTATCATTAATACGATAGAAATAGCAATCTTAAGTAAGGATCTATCTTTAGGTTTATGGTAAACCTCAGGTTCTTCTTCTTTTTGAGGAGAACTAGATTTTATAGGTACATCTACTACTACAGAAGAAGCCTCCTTATCTTTAGATAAGGACAAAATCTTAGATATTTTATTTTTAAGATTTATTTGTTTGTATAGGGATTCTTCTGTAAATATAGTCTCTAGTGGAGAGAAGATGTAGTTATCTTTATAGTTTATGTTTTGATTTGCAAGATCCCAGATGTTTTTAGATA
>CACXFL010000118.1 GCA_902766925.1 uncultured bacterium
AAAAATTTCATACGGGATGTCTCCGTCATTAGTTCAAAAAAAAAACTACTCAAAAACATCACAACATTAAGTACAGATTGAATGATTTGCTGTAAATTTTAGAAAGCTCGGTTAGTACGTATAATAATATGAAGGTTTTGAAAACAAAAAAATTAAATTAAGAATAATTAATTTGTAAAAAAATTATTTGTTCATCAATCAAGATAAACTATTAGTCTTTGAAAAAATGTAGATCCAAAAGTATTAGGATGATAGTTGAGGAATATTTATTTTTTTAGATGAGCTCAAGAATCTTAGTTAAAATAAAAAAGAGGGTAAGAATAATAATTTATTCTTACCCCAACCGATTCTGATATATTTTATTTTATATTATTCTAAGTATAGCTGTTTAACCTTTGAACTAGAGGTTATATTATTATCAGTAAAACTTATGAAAGAGTGTAAAAATAAGAGTGCTAAACTTAATGAGAAGATAAATTTCATAGGATATCTCTTCTTCAAATATTAGTTTAGGAAAATGTACGAGTAATAATCACAAGGATTATTACTCGTATAAATTAAACAAAATTAATTATTAGTGGTATCCTCATCAGGAGTTGAATCTTCTTCAGGTACAACATCTAATACTTTTTGCATTTCATCCTCCAGACTACCTACAATAACATTAGTTCCAAATTTTTTTATAGCTCTAAGAGCATCGTTAGTAGCATATATTTTTTTATAATCAGTTAGGGTATGTAGTAGTGTCTCTATTTCTGTATTGGTTTGTCCCCAGAATACATGTGTCCCATCATATTTAAAAACGATAAAACCGTTACCATATTGAAGAACATCTTTAACACCAGATGATAATTTATCAGCTACCTTGGAAGAATCTCCACCGCAAACTGGAAGTCCCCAGGTTACAACAGATCCATCTTCTTTTAAAGCTGCAAAAGAAAGTCCATTAGAAATAATTTTAACAACTCCAGATGATAACTTGTCTGCTACCTTGGAAAAACCTTCTACATCTCCCCAAGTAACAACAGAACCATCATATTTTAAAGCTGCATAGCCAGATACTGTAGAGACAACCTCTTTAACTCCACTTGATAACTTATCAGCAACTGTAGAGATATCTCCTCCATCCTCTTTATTCCCACAGCAAATAACTGATCCGTCTTCAAATATAAAAACAATAGAAGTATGTGATAATGTAGCAGCAATAGATTTTATTCTACCTTTTATGTTACTTAACTTAATATGAACGGGATAACTAGTATTATCATAATGTATGAAATTACCTTCTGTTACCTGAATTGTTGCATTCTTAAATAAATTAGTTACTTCAGGGTAAATGAAGGTGTAGCCGGGGGTAGTATAAATCTCAACCGATCCATCATCCAATAAATTAACTATTTGTATGTGATAATTATAAAGAGTTTGTTTGATGTGTTGAGTTGAGGTAGAATTAATTGAACTCTTGTTGATATATGTAGAAGAAGATTTGTCTAGAGATTCCAATAGAGATGATATGAAATAAGGATGACCTACAGCAACATGAGCGATTAGGTTTTTTTCCGCTAAAACAGCATCTGAGTTAGCATATAATTTTTTAATATCAGTTAGGTTGTGTAATACTTCCTCTACTTCTGGATTAGTGTCTCCCCAGGTTACAACTGTTCCATCATATTTTAAAGCCACAAAGCTTTTACCCATACTAATAATTTCTTTAACTCCAGATGATAATTTATCAACTACCTTGGAAGAATCTCCTCCAGTTTTTTTGTCTCCCCAAGTAACAACGGAACCATCTTCTTTTAGAACAGCAAAAGACCTATAATTAGCAACAATTTTAACTACTCCAGATGATAACTTGTCAGCTACCTTGGAAGAATCTCCTCCACATGATTTCATTCCCCAAGTAATAACAGAACCATCAGTTTTTCTAGCTGCAAAGGCACAATCATTACCAACAACTTCTTCAACTCCACTTGATAACTTATTAGCAACTTTGGCAAAGCCTTTATCTGCAAATTTATGAGGTAGTCCCCAATTAATTACTGATCCATCATTCAGTACAAAAGCAAAATAACCACTTATAGCTCCAATGGACTTTATTCTACCTTGTATGAAAAGCAAATCCCTATATATGGATTTATCGCGATAAGTTCCAGCATGAATTTTACTTTTAGCAAAAGGAGCTTTATATGCTTGTATATCAATCGTTCCATCCTCAAATAAAGTAATTATCGCTACATCATTTTGAATAATTTGTTTGATTTGTTTAGTTG
>CACXFL010000119.1 GCA_902766925.1 uncultured bacterium
AGATAGAGGGAATATAGGAACTAATCTTGAAATTTTACAGGAAGTAATCATTCCCGCTCTAAAACAGGAAGCATATGCCTTATCAGAATTTGGTGAGACTTGTATTGATGATGGATTAGCTGCTAGAGAAGGAAACGAGGTTTTTTATCAATTCTCCAAAATATTACACGAACGTTTTGAAACAAGAGGGGTAAGATTAATTAGGAATGGTAGTGAATATTATTCGATTGAACCAGATCGGATAAGCCAACATACATCTAGACTTTCAAACATGGACAAGCTTATGGCTGAGATTCATAAGAAGAGTGATGGAAGTAGTGTTGATGCAGTTGAATATTATTTTTCTGACAAAGTATCAGAACCTTCAGGAATAAAAATTATATTTTATCAAGAGAATGGTAAGTATACATTTGAAACATTTCTTAATAAAATAAATGATATGAATGATTTTAACATCATAAAAAAAATCTTTACTGAGAAATTTTTAAAACCTCCATATCAAGTAGGAGATCAAGGTGCTCCTTTTAAAATTGAAGATGGGTCTATAATGGCATATAAGGATTATGATAAAGCATATAGAATTTATTTTGAAATAATAAAAGGTACCACTAGTGCCCCAGAGGAAATACTGGTATATGTTGGTGGTAATAAAAATCAACAGAGCACTGATATAAAAACAGCAAAAAAATATAGTACACAAAGAACAAAATCTGGTAAATAATAATTTGCATTTGGGATGTTTGTTATTAATCTGATAGTAGCTACTCTATTGCTGTTCAAATATTTTAATTTGGTCTACTCATAAAATCATTACATGGACGGGTCATATTCTTAAGTAGATCTTGAGCTATACTTCTGATTTTTTCATCTATAGTTTTATCTAAACTAATATTCTCTAATTCTTCTTTCATATCATAGTTACTCATAGCCTTTAAGTATGAAATTTTAGCATCAACAGATTTAGATCTACTGTACAGGAATTTAAGATAATCACCAGTTGATAACGTATAATTATAAGGGAAGTCTTGTATGTATTTTATTAAAAAGTTCTCATACAGATCTATATCTTTAGAATATGTTTCATTCATAGGATCTATGATAACAAGAGGAAAGAATACATAGTATTGAGCTGTGAGTGATTTAGGACAAGTCTTTATAAGCACTTTTAAAGCCAACAGTAATAATTTGTTAGTGAATATTAGATCAGAAGAATAATTTGTAAAATTATTGTTTTCTAGGAGTGTAACTAGAGTTTCTTCTAAGCCATCTATATTCTTAATATCGTCTTTTAATAGAATTTCAAGTATCAAGATTTTCTCTTCTTTACTTACACCACTATTTTCTAAGATACTTGTCATCAAAATATAATCGTATTCTTCAAAAGAAGAAGACTCATTCTTTAATTTATTTAGGTAACCTAATTTTTCTTCTAAAGATACACCTTGATCAAAAATTCCAGAAAGACCCTCTATACTGTTTGCAAGAACTACTGGAACAAAACACATGAAAGAAACAAATATCAAGATTTGTCTTAACGTATTAACCATACCAAAACCCTATTATCTGAGATTTAACTCTGATTGTTTGCGACTCTATAATGCCTAAACTTCTAGCATTTATAGAATTAATTATCAACATGATTTAACTAAATTTTTCACTTATAGGTGAGTAATTTGGAGTAGTTAGATGTATGAGTTATCTAGTTAAAATAATTAATAATTTTCGTATTTGTAAAAAAAACGAGAGATCTTATACTATACTAAAATAATTACTATTATTAAAACCACTTAAGTACAAAAAGGTTTTAGGCTAAATAATAGGCATACCCAGGTATCTATTTATCTAATTTATAAGGATAAAAAGCCTACATAATCAGATTTATCTAAAACCTATACCATCTAAAAATATCACCTGTTTAAAAAAACAGATATCAGAAAAAAGAGTCGGAACCTATTTAGGTTTAAAGCGAATCTATAATATTTTTTAAAACCTTAGCAGATTCTCTGAATCCGTGTTGTTCTTCTTCAGATAGTTTTAATTTAATTCTAGATTTAATTCCATTTCCCCCAACTACCGAAGGATACCCAATGGATACCTCAGGATCTATACCAAAATAAGGAATAGAGGTTCCTGAAACGTTTAAGATAGTGTTTGAATCTTTTAAAATAGCTTCAGTTATTTTTAACAAAGATAGTCCTATAGCGTAGTAGGTAGCTCCTTTGGTAGAAATAATTTGTTTTGCTGCAAAACGAGTATTAGTAAAGATTTCTTTTTTAATTTCATCGTTAAAAGAAATTCCATTATGTAAGGCAAACTCCTTTAGAGGCATACCTGAGATATTGGCTAGGGACCAGACAGGAAGCTCGCTATCTCCGTGTTCTCCGATTATCATACCATGAACATTTGCTACGTTTATTCTAAAATGTTTAGATAAAAGAAATTGAAACCTAGCACTATCAAGTACTGTTCCAGAACCTAGTACACTACCCATAAACTTCAAATTCTTTGTACGAATAATTTTCTCAGTATAGGATACGAGGATATCAACAGGATTAGTAGCAATTAAAATATTTGCATGAGGAGCGTATTTAACTAGATCAGGAATTATCTTATCAAGGATTGCTACATTTCTTAAAACTAACTGTAATCTAGATTCATTAGGACCAGACTGACTTACTCCAGCAGATATTACTATGAGTTGAGAATCTGAGGTGTCTTTGATATCACCCTCTTTAATAGAAATAGGAGGAACAAAACTTAAAGCGTGGGATAAATCCAGATATTCTCCACGGGCTCTATCTTTATTAGCATCAACTATTACAAGCTCTCTGGCAAGTCCTGATTGAATCAGAGAATAAGCATATGAGGAACCTACCATTCCCATACCGATGATAGAAATTTTACCTCTATGACAGTTTTTTAAGCCCTCGTAACAATACAGTCCTCCATCTTCATAGGAAGAAGACATAGAGCTAGGATCCTTACATGAAAAATCAGCTCCAACTCTCTCGCTTGTAACACTTAAATCACTACCCTTAGAAGATTCGGTAAGAAGAGCTTGTTTGCGGGAATCTAACTGTTTTTGTTCATCATTAAATACAGAGGTTTTAGCTTGGTTAGAAGTAGTAGATGTTTTTTTACTCATATTCTCTCCTTATCAATCAAGAAACTTATCATTTACTCCAAGTTCTGTAACAGTAACCACAGTTTAGATTTTACAACCAATCCTTCTAAAAAATAAGATAAAATATCAGTAAAAATAAAAATATCTTGGTATAGTATTCATGATTTGATATTATAATTAAAGGGTGAAGACCATAAGTTTTCAAATCTAATCTGTGGGTGGTGTTTATAATAATAGGAACCATATATATGATTAAAGATTAGGCTTGAAAATCTTTCTAATTTTTCTTATTTATTCTGGATAGTAAAGAGCAAAACTAGTTTGGTATGTTTCCGGATTCGGTAGTGGTATTTGAGGGATATGGACGATAAGGGTGAAAAAACTAATTCTTCCGAGATAAAAAAATCAGTTAAGGTTAAGGAACTTTTAGATTCTTATCTTCAGGATCATTCGAGTCTTGATGGGATGGATTTAGAGTTTCCTGATGCTTCGCTGGATCTAGAGGGAGTAGATGTAGTTACAGATCCTGATAGTGAGGAAGAAACAAGTTCTTTAGTAACTATAGAATATAAAAAATCTTATGAAAAAGAACCTCCAGTTAGGGATAATCAAAGACAGTCAAGTTCAGAAGATAGAATTAAAAAAGCTCAAAGGTTAGCTCACCAAGATGCAACCCATCAACTCTCTAAAAAAGAACGTTTTATTCAAACTGCTACTTTTATAGTATTTGATATAGAAACAAGTGGAGGAAATCCTCAAAAAAACGGTATAACTGAAATCTTTGCTATTAAATATAGAAATGGGGATATACTAGGAACTTTCCATAGTTTAGTAAATCCAAGGTGTAGAATTCCTCCTATAGTTAGACGGATGACCGGACTAGATAATAAGATACTTCATGATGCTCCATATATCGAAGAGGTAATGCCTGAGTTTGTTAGGTTTATAGAAGATTATCCTATGGTATCTCATAATATTGTAGGAGATATGAAATATCTTGATTATTTTGCTCTAAAAACAATACATAAAGAACTTGTTAATAAAACTCTATGTACTCAACTTTTATCCGAGAAGTTATTCTCAAATCTTCCTTCTAAATCCTTAGAAGGTCTTATGAACTATTTTAACCTAACAAGACATGAGATGCATCGTGCTGAAGGTGATGCTTATGTTACTTTGGATCTATTTAAACTTTTAGTATCTAAGTTAAAAGAAAGAAATATTTTACTTGTAGATGATGCTCTAAGACTTCAAGGAGATCTAGCATCTTGTATGAGACTTGGATGGAAGATAACTAAAAGAGCTTGTGATTTTCCTGATACTACTGGAATACTCTATTTTTATGGAAGTGGAGGAGAAAAAGATCTACTCTATATTGTATCTACTACTAATCTAAGAGATGAGTTTCAAAAATTATCTGATTTCACTCAACTTCCTAAACAACTTATAAAAACCCTGGTATATGCTCAGGAAGTAAAATATGAGGTGTGTTCTGATTTTTATACAGCTTTACTTAAAGAAGGAGAACAGTGTAAACGTATTACAAGTAGTCAGACACTTTTATTTATTAAACATCAACGTGGAATTCCTGCTCTTTTAATAGTACAGAAAAAAGACAAGTATTTTATCTCAGTAGATTCTCCTTCACTAGGAACTAAATCTGTTTTTTGTCCAGTTTCTAACCGAGTACTTCTTGTAGAACAGTTAGAAAAGCTTGCTGCTATCTATGGAGTAGAATACTCTAAGAAAATAGGGATAGATAAGGAGTGTGTTGATGAGATCTACTCAGTATTTTCAGGAAATATAGAAGACAGAATATCTAAGTTAGAAAAGAGTAGATCATCAGTTCTAAGAAGACTTCTAGGATCTAAAAATATAGATACTAAACTCAATAGATGTAAACAACTTCTAGAGTTTAAAGGAGCTTTCCCTTCATGTGATTATCTTAACGAATCAGGTCTTGTTATAATTCTAACTCGTAAGGGATATAGACTATATCCACTAGTTAGACTTAGATCTTTTTTAAATGAAGAAAGATACCTATCTTTATCTCAAATAGATTCTATGGATGAATCTGAGTTTAAAACAGAGTGTATAAAAAAGATTAAAAAGATTGATAAGAAGATACCTGATAGAGTTTTAAAAGAAGAGATTTACATGGTAAACTTTTCACTGTATTGGCTGATTAGCGGTGGTAAAAAAGATGGATTTTATGTATCCATGAAGGATCTAGAAGATCCTTCATTTCAACTCTTTAAACAAATGCATGATAGAACTGAATCATATTTTGAAAGATTAAAATCCCTATCTAATAAAGATAGAAAGAATAGATCTAAATTAAAAAGAACCAAAGAAAAAGATAGAAACAATAGAGGCTTTAGATCTAGACCGGTTGATAAGAATCAAAATCAAGATATAAATCAAAACCAAGATCAAAATCAGGATCAAAATCATGATGAATCATAGTTTTGGTAAACATTTTAGATTAAGTTTTTCTGGTGAGTCTCACGGCAGTGGTTTTAGGGGAAGTATTGAAGGAGTTCCTAAAGATATAAAAATCGATATTACTGTTATACAGCAGGATTTAGATAGAAGATCAACTGGATCATTTTATTCTACTTTGCGAGTAGAGAAAGATTCTACTAGTTTAAAAATAGAAGGTCTCAGTAGTGATGGTTACTGTACCAGTGGAACTCTTGGTTTCAGTGTAGATAATAAAAATGTAGATACCTCTTCCTACAATTTTTTAGATATAAAAACTAATTCTAAAATCTTATTTAGACCCTCACATTCAGATTATCCGTATTTTAAAAAATACGGTAAGACTTTTAGTGGAGGTGGATTTTCTTCCGGAAGAGAAACCCTATGTAGGGTAATAGGAGGGAGTATCGCAAATCAGCTACTTTCGTCTCTTCTTCCTGGATATGAAGCGGTCTCTTTTGTAGAATCAATCGGAGAAGATTCTTTCTGGGAATATAAAAAAATATCTGATTATGATCAAAAGCTCGAGTTTTTATCTAAAATCTCAAAAAATACGGTGATAGAGTTAGGTGGTTTTTTAGATCCTGGATGGAAAAAACTTGTAGAAGAAAAACTTAATACTATTAAAGAACAAAAAGATTCTACTGGAGGAGTAGTAGGAACCTTGATTAGAGGAGTAGGTGTAGGAATAGGAGAGCCGGTATTTAATAAGCTAGATGCGTGTCTTTCTTACGGGGTGTTATCAATCCCTGGATCTAAAGGAATAGAATTTGGAGCAGGTTTTTTATCTTCAACTCTTAGAGGATCTAGGAATAACGATTCGTATACTTTACAGGAAGGAATTCCAAGAACAAAAACTAATAAAGCCGGAGGAATTCTTGGAGGAGTAAGTACAGGAGAAGATATCTATTTTAGAACCTCATTTAAGCCGGCTTCTAGTATTAGATTAAAACAAGAGACTATAAGTTTTGATGGAACAAATTATAATAAGGATTTTATAGAGGTTGGTGGAAGACATGATTGCTGCTACGTACCTCGTACAGCTGTAGTAGTAGAAGCTATGAGTGGGATGGTAGTACTCGATCTTTTATTAGATAAATAGTAAAATGATGAAGTGATAGAATTTAAATGAATTAACTACGGAGGGTATATGAGAAGAACTGTGATCTTTATTTTGGTATTTTTGACTCTGGTTACTCTATCTTGTAAAACCACCAGATCTACTACAAATGTAATCAATGGTGTTGAAGACAAAGATGGTAAATATCCAGCAGTTTTAAATATTTTTATGAAGGATATTCATAGTAATGAGTATTCAGAAGATATTAATTCTGATGATTGGTCTGGGTGCTCTTCTTCTGTAATATCATCTAATACCTTATTAACCGCTGCTCATTGTGTAGCTGATGCTATATCCCATGAAAATGGCCAAAGGGTTAAAAGTGGAGAAATTAAAGTAAAACTGCCTTCTGGAAAGCTTGTAAAAGCAAAAGACTTTTATGCTAATGACAAGTATTTAGAATACTATGACAATTTGGAACCAGACAGAGATGATGAGTCTGACCTTAAGTATGATGTAGGAATTGTAGTATTTGAAGATAATACCTTTGAAGGAATTCCTCCTTTAAAGATATCAAATAAAGCTGTTAAAGAAGGAGATAAGCTGCAACTAGTAGGATATTCATGTCAAACAAAACTAGGTCCAGCAAAAGAAGTGGATGACCCAAATAGGAAGATACTAATACCTCTGGACGTTTGTAAAGATATAGGTACCGATAGAAACGGTCATATTAGAAGGTATGG
>CACXFL010000120.1 GCA_902766925.1 uncultured bacterium
AAGAATCATTACTTTTTGAGCATCTTTACTAATTACAAATTCAACAAATCTAGTAGCAACCGTTGGATTTGGAGCTCCTTTTAAAATACCTATAGGATCAGGATCTACAACTGTTTCACCTTCTGGAAGAACATAACCTAAATTCCCAGATCCAAGTTCTGCAATCTTAGAGAATGCATAAAAATCTATAGCAAAAGTAGCTGCTGCAGCTCCTGAAACAACATCTTTAATAGAATCAGAACTGTTATTATTAATCTTACTAGAATTAGCAAATATAGGTGCTAGTACTTCAAAACCTTTTGCCCAACCCAGAGCATTTACAACAACCAAATTACTGGTAGCTGCAGATCCAGATTTTCTAGGATCAGCTCCTGTAATAAGACCATTGTATCTAGGATCTGCTAGATCAGACCATTTCTTAGGTTCAGGGATTCCCTTCATTTTAAGTAGAGGTTTATTATAGAATACACCAAAGCTTGAAAGTCCTGTAGCAATCCAGGTTCTTTCCTTATTAAACACGGTTACTCCAGATATTTTTTCAGGAATACCTTTTAAAGCTTCTTTAGATAATTTCATAGGAGTCAAAAGATTAGATTTAGAAAGTTCGTATAAAACTGTGCCTCCTCCTCCCCAGAAAACATCTATTCCAGAGGTTTTAGGATTTTGTTCATATTTAGCTTTAACAAATTTCAAATCTGAAGAAGTTCCACCTTGATACAACCAGTCTACTTTTACTTCTTTTCCAAATTTTTCTTTATAATACTTTTCAAATCTAGAAACAAACTCATCTTGAATAGATTTTTTATGAGGAGAAATTACTACCAACTTATCTGCTTCTGCAAATAAGTTTGTACAAAGCAAAACTCCTACAAATAAGGATACCAAGCTCATTAACTTTTTCATTATCATACATAACTCCATAAAACTCAGTTAAACTACCGTTAAAAAAGGTATATACATTTGTGTAATTTTTGGAAATAGTTTTATCTATTTTTTTGATAAAATTGATAAAAAAAGTATCATTTTAAAATATTTCTTAAAGTAGTCTCTACTCCCTATTTTTTATACTTTTTACAACTATCAAAATTTATCTCATGTTTTCCTATTGGTAGGAGTTTTTTTATAAAAAAACCAATAAACCAACCTAAAAATAAAATTAAATTTAAAAAACCTATAAATAGTTAAACAATCACCCAAGTTATGCCAAAACCCCAAAAATTTCCCGAAAAAATAATCAAAAATTGCCTACTAAAATTTGCATTACATTACAAATCTTTGATATTATAAAAGAGGAAAGAGACTTTAATACCCTTTAAAATTCAATGTCAAAATTTAGTTTAAATTAATCTAATTCTGAAAAAACTTTTGTTTCCAGTTTAACTAAGGGAATGTGTTTTTATGACAGAGTTTAATACCATCAACACCCGTAACACAGGATCTATTAATTCTTCGCTACATTCTTCTGAATTTAACGAATTATTTCAATCTAAAGATACCCGTGATGATCAACCTTATTGGTTGGACTGTTTTCCTGAGATAGTAGGAAGAAGTCCTAAAATGTTAAAGGTACTAGAAACAGTATATAAAATTTCATTTTCTAATAGCTCAGTCCTTATTAACGGAGAAAGTGGAACTGGAAAAGAGCTTATAGCTTCTGCTATTCATAGACTATCCCCAAGAGCTTCAAAAAAATTTGTAGCTATAAACTGTTCTGCAATTCCTGAAACACTGCTAGAATCTGAACTTTTTGGACATGAAAAAGGAGCTTTTACAGGAGCTTCTACTAAAAGAATAGGTCTATTTGGTCAGGCAGATGGTGGTACACTGTTTCTAGATGAAATAGGAGATATGCCACTAAGACTTCAATCTAAACTTTTAAGAGTTTTGCAGGATAAAAAATTTACCCCTCTTGGTGGACAAAACATTTACTGTTCAGATGTTAGAATAATTGCAGCTACTAATATAAATCTAGACCGAGCTGTATCTGAAGGTAAATTTAGACTGGATCTATACTATAGATTAAATGTTCTTCCTGTATATATTCCTCCTCTTAGAGAAAGACCTGAAGATATTCCTGATTTACTGAATAAGTTCTTACAAAATACTAATAAACTAAGTGGCTCTGGTTCTTGTCATTTTAGTTCTGAGGCTCTAACAATTCTTTGCCAATATCCTTGGCCTGGAAACGTAAGAGAACTTCAAAATTTAGTAGAAAGAATGTCTATTCTTTCTAAAAATTCTGTAATTACCGTAGATATTCTTCCAGATTCATATAAAAACTACCATGCTCAAGCCTCACAAGGTCAAACTGTTTTATCTCAAGAACATACTAACAATATGGTTTCAAAAATGACTGTAGTACCAGGAAACATTCCAACTATTCCAACATCTACAGTGAATCAAAGTACAAACATCAATGTAAATTTAAATACAAATCTACATACTAATGCTCTTAGTCAAAGAACAGATCCTAAAAATATTCAATATGATTTTTCTAATATTGAACTTCCTCAAGAAGGAATAGATATAGTAAATTACATAGAACAACTTGAAAATCATCTTACTCTTCAAGCACTGAATAAAACTTCAAACAATAAAAACCAAGCTGCAAAACTTCTAGGACTTAATAGAACTACCCTTGTAGAAAGAATTAAAAAGAGAAAGCTAATACAACTTCAAGAACCTTCGAAAGAACTATAGATAAAAACAAAACGATACACACTAAAAAGGATCGGACAACTATTCCGATCCTTGTTTTTTTCTATCTAAATAAAATCTACAAAACTACAGAGTCATAACTTCTTTTTCTTTAGAAGCAGTTTTTTCATCTACAATTTTAATATATTTATCTGTCATTTTTTGAATTTCAGTTTGCAGACGTTTACTTTCATCTTCAGCTATTTCTTTAGCTTTTTCTTGATGTTTAATTTTTTCATTTATATCTCTTCTTACAAGACGAATAGCAACTTTAACGTCTTCGGAACCTTTCTTTAAATTTTTAACAATATCTTTACGTCTTTCTTCAGTAAGAGCAGGAATTGGAACCCTAACTACTTTTCCATCGTTATTAGGTTGAAGACCAAGATCTGCTTTTTGAATACCTTTTTCGATCTCTGAGATTAAACTTTTTTCAAAAGGAGAAACTACTATAGTTTTAGTATCAGGAGTACTTAAAGTAGCTACTTGATTCAATGGAGTAGGAGTTCCATAATAATCTACTTTAACTTTATCCAAAATAGTTATGGAAGCTCTTCCCGTACGAACTTTAACTAGATCCATCTCATAAGATTTAATTCTTTTATCCATACTATCTTGACATTCTTTTAATAAATCCGACATAAAACCTCCTAAGTTTATCAATCGATTATAATATAATTTCCTACTTACCAGTAGCCATAGACCCAAGTATCATTAGTTCTAACCGATACCTGAGAATAAATCTATAAAAACCTTACTAACTTACAATAGTTCCAACACTGTTATTTTTGAGTGCTTCCAAAGTAGAACCCGGAGCGTCTAATTTAAACACTAAAATAGGAATCCGAGCATCCATACACATGGTTACTGCTGTAGCATCCATTACCTGAAGCCCCTTAGATATCACGTCCATGTATGTTAACTTATCGTATTTAACAGCATCTGGATATTTTTGAGGATCCTTGTCGTATACCCCTGCAACC
>CACXFL010000121.1 GCA_902766925.1 uncultured bacterium
ACTACTTTCTTTTCTCCATTTAGTTCACTAGCTTCTCCTGAAAATTTTCCTCCGTAATTAACATTTCCCCAGACAATAACTGATCCATCAATTCTTAACGCTGCAAAAGCTGACTGAGTTGCATAAATAGAAACTACCTTGTTTTCTCCATTCAGATCTTCTGCTACATCTTTGCTGTTTCCACCATAATCAGCTCGTCCCGCACTTCGTACAGATCCATCTTCAAATAAAATTGCAAAAGCCATAGACGAGGTGTAGATATGTTTAATCTTTTTAGTAAAAGTCTGATTAGTTTCAACCATACTAGAGGTGTGAATAGAGTATCCGCTAGTATCTACCATGATATATCCAATATCGTTACTAAAGTAACGTTTGGATCTTAGAGTAACCTGAGGAGTTCTCGAACATCCTATCTCATTATCCTCACTATCAAACTCTAGGAAGCTAAACCGGTACGAACCATCAGCAAGATCTGGAAGTTCTACCTCGGTTGTATCGTAGAGAGTTTTTTGAGTCTTTAAGAGTTTTTCTTCATCTGTACAAGAAGAACCCGTGTATATTTTTATCTTATTCGACAGGGTGGTATTTTTAATTATAATCCCACGATTTTGATTTAACTCACGATTATACTCGTAACTTTGCTCATGTAAGAAACCAGAAAAATCAGGACGCTTTTCATACCTATATTCAAAAACTTCAGAACAAGAACTTGCCCCCTTATAAGCTTGTTTTACCCAGAAGTTATGATTGCCATAATGGAAAGGCTTAGCCGTTTTTATAATAGTTGATCCACTACTTGTAGTTTGAACTTGGCTTACAGCTCCTCCAGAACAACCTTCAGTTTCATATAAAGAAATTTGAACTTCCTTCCCTGGAAAAAGATTTTCTACGTTAAAACTAGGATGCACTTTATCATCCCAAGTTGCCTCTTCATCTAATGAAAGGCTTGGTTGTTCTAAAGAAATATATTTTGTATCAAGTTTAATGCAGCTTTCATTTTCCTTGTAGCTGTATTTAATATAAAGATCCTTTTCAACATAACCTAATTCTACTACTGGGACTAATTCTCCTGCTTCTCGGATTAGGCTATCTGGTTGAGACTGACAACTTCCCTTATGAAGACTTACCACAGATCCTTCTACTACATTATCTACCCTTATACTTGATGGTGTTAAACCAAAAAGGATCTCATCATAAGATAGTTCCAAACCATCTACATTTACCGAATAGTTAATTTCTTCCTTGGTTTCTTTTTCTAAAATTACCAGCGGTTCTTTCACCAACTCTGGAGCTTTATCACTTTTAAATAAAGTACATCCTACTCCCAGAACACATAATAATGTGTAGACTACAAAGATTAAAATTAATCTTTGAGTTTTTTGGATAAATATTTTTTGATGTTCTAGTTTCATATCCCAAATATATTACTTAAACTAGGTACTTATACAGTCCCTCGCTCTTATAATTTCGGATACAAAGGTGGATCTTATTAGAATGTGTTACAAGGTATAAAAAACTAGCTTTAATATTAAAAGGTTACCTAATCCATATAATCTAGTTATTGATAAAAAATAGGGTTGGTAAAATTAGCAAAAAATGACTGATATATAATATATATACTCAACAATTCCAGTTGAGTGATCAACTATCTTCTGGAAATTAAATAAAATTTACTCGGTAAGAATACCTACCTTAGAATAGGAAAGATTTACTTGGGAACGAAGAGCATCCTCGGATTTTAAAGATATACCATCAACAACCTTAGAAACAATCTCATCTACATTTTCTTCAGTCACTGGAAGCTTACTTGCTTTTATATTTTCTCTACTTATATCTATCAAAGTCTCGATAGTATTGGAATATGCAAGAACTTGAGTCCAATAATCTTTACTTGATTCTAACCACAAAAGAAGTTCTTCTATAAAATAGATGGCATTGGTCATTGATTTTTGATCTGTATTCTTATTTAAAGACATGACAGTTGAAAAAAATTGTACAGCCTTAGATAAAAGTTTGGTATCAAAGTTTTTATCTAAAACATGATTTGTAGGTTGTGGGTCTTTTATATAATCTGAAATATCTACCGTAAGTACTGATTTAAAATAATCAGAACAGTTATCTAGTAGATGAGAACTTTCTTCGACATATTTTTCATACTTAGATACACTTCTAGTAAAAGCGTATAGATCTACCCCATATTCCATGAGAAGATCCCGAAATTCTTGCTTATCATGTATTGATTCTTGAAGAGAAGAAAAGATATCTTTTATCTTAGTTACAAAATCAAATTCTTTTACAAAGAATTTAACCCTGTCTTCTATATGTTTTTTCTCTCTTTTTATATCTTGGCTAATTCTATCAATATCTACTTCTTTTTGCTTTAGATGCTTGGATTCTTCAAAAGCAGAAACTCCGGACAAAAGATCCGCTCTTCCTTTCAAAAACCAATCCATAGTTTCTTGTAGGAATAGGGCTTTATCCCTGAGAAGTTTCTTATGTCTATTGAAAAAGTAGAGCATACATCCATCCATAGTTTTAGATTCAGGTTAATTCTTCCAAGAATTAACTTCTAGTGATGGCCTGAGTGTGAAGGATAAATCCTTCACACTCATACCAGTAGCAAAGATTCCTAAAGAATCTTAAATCCTACACTAGGACCTTATTAAACTAGCCTCTTAAAAGTTGCAAAGCACTTTCAGGAGCATAGTTAGCTTGAGATAATACAGAAGTTGCAGCTTGAGACAAAATTCTGTTTTGAGCTAATGAAGCTGTTTCTTCAGCAAAGTCTGTATCTTTAATACGGCTTGCACTAGCAGCAGTATTTTCAACAGAAACTTCTATGTTATTGATAGCTGATTGTAATCTACTTTGTACAGATCCTATATAAGATCTAGCTGTAGATATTTTTGTTAAAGCTTCATCAATTTTTCCTAGGTTTTCAGCAATAGCTTCTCTATCAGGACCTGAACCATCAACAGATGTAGGACCGATTTCAGCTTCTGTACCTAAACCAAGAACTTCTGAGTTCATGTTGAATTCGCTAAGATCAAAGGTAATAACACTGTTAGGATCATTAGTATCACCTACTTGTAAAGCAAGGTCTTCTTTTGATCCATCCATAAGTTTAATACCATTGAACTCTGTAGAGTTAGAAATTCTGTCTAACTCACCAACAAGCTGTGTGTATTCTTTGTTCAAGAATGATCTTTCTTTATCTGAAATACTATCAGAAGCTGCTTGAACGTTAAGTTCTTTCAAACGTAACATGATGTTACCCATTTCTTGCATACTACCTTCTGCTACTTGAAGAATTGAAATACCATCGTTAGCATTACGTTTTGCTTGATTCAAGCCTCTTTCTTTAGCTTTTAAGCCTTCAGATACAGCAAGTCCTGCAGCATCATCTGCAGCTTTGTTAATTCTTGAACCAGAAGACAATCTTTCAAAGTTACTTTGTAAGTTATTATTAACTTTTGACAAAGATCTTTGAGCCTGTAAACTAGGTACGTTTGTTAAAATTCTAAAACTCATAATTTCCTCCTTGAGTTAATGTCTATCCATACTTGGAATTTTGTTGGACTTTTGTTAATTATTTACTCTTTTACCAATCGTCTTTTTTAAGAAAAACTTTAGTTTTTTTTAAAAAAAATATAAAAAAAATATTAATTGATTGAATTATTAGGAAGTTACAACTATGAAAAATAGGTTAAAATTAGAGAAAATCATACTTGGTATAAAAGAAAAAATTTCATCTTTTCTTTTAGAAAACAAAAAAATACTAGTTGCCTGCTCTGGAGGGCGAGATTCAGTATTTTTGGTATACCTATTGCATGAGGTTTTTACTCGTTTTGAGCTACCTTTGTCTAAGCTTTCTATAGTTCATGTTAACTACCATCTAAGAGATAAAGACTCTAATGATGACGAGAGTTTTGTTAGAGCCTTAGCTAAGAAGTATTCCATGGATTGCATTGTCCTTTCTACTTCCTACGATAAACATGAGGGAGTTCAAGATTGGGCTAGACGTACTCGTTATGACTATTTCGAGCGTCTTCACCTGGAGCAAAATGCTATAGTAGCTGTCGCACATCATATGAATGATGTGGCAGAAAACATTCTGTTTAGACTTACTCGAGGATCTTCTTTATCTAATTTAATTGGAATGAATGAAATGAACTCTTTCGTATGGAGACCTCTTCTTGGTATATCTAGAAAGAATATAGATGATTTTATAGAAGAATTATCTTTAAAGTATAGAGAGGATAGATCTAACTTAAGTACAAAATACACAAGAAATAAGATTAGACTTGATATACTCCCTCGTCTTGAGTCAATGTATCCAGGAGCTAGCGAAAGGATTGTAAATACCATAACTGATGCTGTAGATGTTGTAGAATTCGCAAAAAAGAAATTAGAAAAGGATATCAGTTCTTTTAAAAACGATAAAATACCTGTTAGCTATATTAAAGAACTTCCTGACGGGATGTGCTTTTTACTGTTTGATATTCTTCTAGGTAAAATAGGAGCTTCAAGTATTCAACTTAGTAGATCTAATTTTTCTAACTTTATAGATAAAATTAAATCAGGACAAAGACGATCTAGAACCTGGTCTCACAGTCTAGCTCATGGTCTTAGTCTATATTACGATAGGGGATTTGTTTATATACAAAAAACAGATTCACTCTAGGATTTTATGTTTACTTTTAAGTTCTGTAAATATATCCTAAACCATTGTATTATAGTATAATAATATGACTTATTACTCGATAAATTTTAATCAATTTTCTCGGTAACATATACCTTAAAGGAGCCCTAAATGGCTAAAAAGCAACAAACTCAACCCGTAAGATTTGCAGTAATCTCTATAATTGTAGTTACTGCTTTTTTACTTATGCACTCTCTATATACACCTATGGAAGAGGTATCTGAGATTCAATATTCAGATCTTGTAGATACTGTAGCTCTTGATAAAAACAGTCCCAGAAAAATAAAGGAAGTAACCTTTAAGGGTGAACAGATTTTTGGAGTAAGAGAGGATAATACCAAGTTTAAAACCTATGGCCCTTCAGATCCTGATATAAGGCAAAAACTTATGGATGCTGGGGTTGTTGTTAAATATGAACCTCAAGAAGATACTAACTTTTGGAGATCCCTGATTGCAAACTTCCTGTTTGTAATAGTTTTGATATTTATATTTATGTTTTTATTTCGTCAGATTCAAGGAGGGGGATCTAAAGCTTTCTCTTTTGGAAAAAGTAAAGCCAGGTTTCATTCTGAGGGAAATATAAAAACAAGGTTTAAGGATGTTGCTGGAGTTGATGAAGCTAAAGAAGAACTTCAAGAAATTATAGATTTTTTAAAAGAACCCAAAAAGTTTACCCGCCTTGGAGGTAGAATTCCTAAGGGAGTACTTTTAGTAGGCCCTCCTGGTACCGGTAAGACAATTTTAGCTAAAGCTATTGCTGGAGAAGCAAATGTTCCTTTCTTTAGTATATCTGGATCTGACTTTGTTGAGATGTTTGTAGGGGTTGGAGCAAGTCGTGTAAGAGATATGTTTGATCAGGCAAAAAAGAATGCTCCATGTATCGTGTTTATAGATGAAATAGATGCTGTAGGAAGACACCGTGGTACAGGACTTGGTGGAGGACATGATGAAAGAGAACAAACCCTTAACCAACTTCTAGTAGAAATGGATGGTTTTGAAGTTAATGAGGGGGTAATTCTTATTGCAGCTACTAACAGGGTAGATGTACTTGATCCTGCGCTTTTAAGACCAGGAAGGTTTGACAGACGGGTTACGGTTCCTGTTCCAGATATACTGGGAAGAGAAGCAATTCTAAAGGTTCATTCCAAAAAAACACCTCTAGCTTCTGATGTAAATCTAAAAACTATAGCTCAAGGAACTCCTGGATTTTCTGGAGCAGATCTAGAAAACCTCGTAAATGAAGCAGCTTTGATTGCTGCTAAAGAAAACCAAAAAGAAGTATCTGCAAGACATTTTGAAAAAGCTAAAGACAAAGTACTCATGGGTCCTGAAAGAAAGAGTATGATGATTGGAGAGAAAGAAAAGAAAACCACAGCATATCATGAAGCAGGTCATGCTATTGTTGCTAAAAATATTCAGTATGCAGATCCAATTCATAAAGTAAGTATCATTCCTCGAGGACAAGCCCTTGGGGTTACCATTCTTCTTCCTGCGGAAGATAGACTGTCTACCTCAAAAGAACAAGCAGAAGCTATGATAGCATATGCTATGGGAGGTAGAGCTGCTGAAGAGTTAGTCTTTAACCACTATACTACAGGAGCAAGTAACGATATTAAAAAAGCTACTGAGATTGCTCGCAGTATGGTTTGCAAATGGGGAATGAGTGAAAAGATTGGACCAGTAAGTTTTGGAAAAACCGATCATGATCCATTCCTGGGAAGAGATTTTTCTAGAAACGAATCCTACTCTGAAAAAATAGCTCAAGAGATAGATCAAGAGATATCTTCTATTATTCTTAGTAATTATACAAAAGCATTGGATATTCTAACAAAAAACCGTGATGTACTTGATAGATTAGCTACTGCCCTAATAGAATATGAAACCTTATCTAGTTCTGAGTTAGAGGATGTATTTGAAGGACGTCCGGTTCAAAGACAGAAAGATCCAGAACCAACTACTGATTCTTCAGTTTCAGACTCTGAGAGTGAAACCAGGGTTGATAGCTTGGATGATGGGCCTAAAGACGAAAAATAAGAACATATAAGGATCTAGATTAATTGGAAAATAACTGTGTCGATGTATCAAAATCTATTTCTCATTTAGCTGGAATAATGGGTATTTTAAATGTTACTCCTGATTCTTTTTCTGATGGATCTACGGATATAGGATTTAATTTAGAAAAAATGGATAGACTTTTTAGTGATGGAGCTGACTGGGTAGATATAGGAGCTGAGGCTACAGGACCAACAAGTACTCCTATTGATATCAAAACCGAATGGTCTAGATTGGAACCCGTACTTAAAAAAATCCCTGATAAATACAGAGATAGTATCAGTGTAGATACAAGAAAAGAAGAGATTGCTACTCGTACCTTAGATTACGGGATAAGATTTATAAACTGTCAGGGAGGGATGTTATCCGAGAGGTTTTTTGGTTCTATAACAGATATTAAATCATTCAAATATGTATGTATGCATCCAGGAACTCCCCTACTTAGATCTTCTCATCTTCTAGAAGATATAAGATCTTTCTTTAAGTCCTGTCAGGATAAATTAATAGGTTTTGGATTAGATCCTTCTAATATTTATATGGATTATGGAATAGGATTTTGTAAAACCGATCCTGAAAACTTAGCTCTTTTATTTTATACCCATCAGTTATCTAATGAATTTAATTTACTGGTTGGAATGTCTAGAAAATCCTTTATCGGAAGACTTCTTGGAATCAAAGAACCTATCAGTAGAGATCCTTTTACTAAAGGAGTGGAATTTGGACTACTTGGTTTATCTAAAATTATAAGAACTCACAATGTAGCTTCTTTGTACAAATTAAAAAGCACCTTACGTGAAAGTAGTACAGTAAAATAAACTAGTTTTAACTTGTAAGACAAAATACCATATATGTATCATTTTAAATCTAATCCTATTTTAAAAAGAATATAACACCGGGAGTAATTCCTTCTGAAGCTGAATTGTTCCCAGTGTTATTCTAATTAGTCTTTTTTCTCTTCTCTTAAAAACAGAAGACATCAACTAATTTCAGCTTTTTATATCTATCTACAAATAAAACATATTATCTATAGATATAAATACAAATCATGTATACAATATTATATGTTGTGGTATTCATTATTATTTCCATAAAATTATAGGAAAACTCGATGTTTGAAGTGTTCGAAGGATTTAATATTTGGTCTCTAATAGATACCCTTGTGGTAGCTGTTTTAGTTTATCATTTGCTCTTGTTTTTAAAAGGAACAAGAACCCTTCAGATGATTACAGGGGTACTTATAGTAACCGCTACCTTTTTACTGTCAAACGTTCTTGATCTTTTAACTGTTAAGTGGATTTTAAGTAAGTTTTTCTCCTCATTCTTGATTATTCTAGTAATTCTATTTCAAGACGATATTAGAAGAGTACTCAGTAGAATGGGTAAAAGATCATTACTGTCAGTTTCTGAACATGTTGCTTCTTCAAGACAGGTACTTGATGAAATAGTAAGAACTTGTTCTGTACTATCTTCTAAAAAGATAGGAGCTCTTATTGTAATAGAACGTAACATTATTCTAAACCGTTATATCGATCTGGCTCTGGTGATAGATGCTAAAGTTACAATGGAACTTCTGATTTCTATTTTTAATAAGGAATCTCCAATACATGATGGAGCTGTAATTATCCAACAAGGTCGTCTTATAGCTGCCGGATGTTTTCTACCTCTAACAAGGGATGAAAGAGTAGATCCTAATTTTGGTACTCGCCACAGAGCTGCTATTGGTATAAGCCAGGAGACTGATGCTGTAGTAGTTGTAGTATCAGAAGAAAGAGGTTCCATTAGTGTAATAACTGATGGAAAAGTTTCTAAAAATCTAGAAGCTAAAGAGTTAAGACGAGCTCTGAGAATTCTTGTAAATGATGATACTACAGATCAAGAAACCGTAATTAATAATAGAAACGTTTGGGGATCTATAGTTGGTATTTTCAGAAATCTTAAAGCAAAAAAACAATAAACTGAGGATCAGAGGATATGTCAAAAATTTTATATAATTTCTGGTATAAAGTAGCTTCTTTTGTGATAGCTCTTGTAATTTGGACTTTGGTCCAAGGTTCCGATAATGTTGAAAAAAGTGTGTATATAAATGTTAAAATAGATGTACCTGAAGGTTATATTGTTAAAGAGGGGAATGAAAGACATATTTCAGCTACCATAGTAGGACCCTCAGCAATAGTAGAAAGAACTCAAAACTCAGATCTTCGTGCTAGAATCAAACTTAAAGAAAAAGAAACCGGATCTTATGAACTAGAAGTTAAGCCTTCCCATATACTAAACCTTGATTCAAGATTAAAAGTTAATATAAAAAATCCTATACTCTCTTTATTTGTAGATAAAGAGGTTAGTAAAAAAGTTCCTATTAAAGAAATTCTTCAAGGGTATGTTTCTCCTGGATTTAAGGTAGAATCAGTTCAGATTGAACCAAGTATAATTGAAGTAACAGGAGCTAAAACAGAATTAGAAGGAATTCAATTCGTTCAAACAGATCCGATAGATATATCAGGACTAGAGGCTTCTACTAATAAAAATGTATTTTTAGTAAAGTCTACCTCATTATCAGTGTCTTATTCTGTAAAGAAAGTTGCAGTTTCAATTTCTGTAGTTCCTAATGCTGCAACTAAGGTGATTAAAAATATTCCTATTCATATTCAATCTTTAAAATACAATCAAAAACAATTAGATTTGAATCCTTCTACAATAGAAGTAGAAGTAGAAGTCGGAGGAGATATATCAAGATTAGATAATATTCCTGTAGATCAAATATTAAACGCTGTAGTAGTTCTTCAAAACGCTCCTGAAGAAAATGAAGAACAAAGTATACAGGTATATCCTCTTATGGATGGAATTAAAGTTTTGAGGGTAATTCCAGCAAAAACTATAGTAAATTTAAAAAAATAAAACTATTTACACCCTTTCTGATATGAATTATTAAAAGAAAGATATCTTCTGACAATCTTGATGATTGTACTGGTATAACGCCTAATTTTTGACAGGATCTTGTTATGAGAAAATTATTTGGAACTGACGGAATAAGAGGAGAAGCAAACAACTACCCTATGACACCTGATTTAGTGCTAAAATTAGGGCAGGCTATTGGTATATATTTTAAAAGACATTATCCAAAACCTATGATTCTTATAGGGAAGGATACTAGAAGAAGTTGTTATATGTTGGAACAGGCCCTAGGAGCTGGAATTTGTAGCGTGGGTGTTGACGTTAACCTTCTGGGGCCTTTGCCTACCTCAGGGATATCTTATCTTACAAGAGGCCTTAGAGCCTGTGCTGGGATAGTAATATCAGCATCCCACAATCCTTATTATGATAATGGAATTAAAATCTTTTCTTCTGATGGGTATAAGCTTCCCGATTCTGAAGAAAATATTTTAGAACATATGGTACTTGAAGAAAAACTAGATTTAGTATCTGGCTTTTCTATAGGGCGAGCTAAACGAATAGATGATGCTGTTGGACAATATGCTGTATTTTTAAAAGAACAATTTCCAAAACATCTATCCTTAGAAGGAATGAGAATAGTTCTTGATTGTGCTAATGGAGCTGCTTATAAGGTAGCTCCTAAGGTATTTACAGAACTGGGTGCTGAGGTATTTTTACTCGGAATAACCCCTGATGGTAAAAATATAAACGATGGTTGTGGAGCACTATATCCTGAAAAACTTCAACAACAAGTTAAACTTTATAAAGCAGATATAGGACTCGCTTTAGATGGAGATGCCGATAGGTTAATTCTGGTTGATGATACCTATGAAATTGTGGATGGGGATCAAATTCTTGCTTTGTGTGCAAAATCTATGATTGAACACGGAGAACTTGTAGATAACACCGTAGTTTCTACAGTTATGTCTAACATTGGATTAGATATAGCGGTTGAAAGTTTCAAAGGTCATGTTGTAAGAACCAAGGTAGGAGATCGTTACGTCGTAGAAAAGATGAAAGAAATAGGAGCAAACCTTGGGGGAGAACAATCAGGACATTTAATCTTTAGAGATTGTGCTACCACTGGAGATGGAATACTTGCTGCTTTAAGTGTATTAAAGGTTATAAAAGATTCTGGTAAAAAACTTTCAGAACTAAAAAAATGTATAACCCTGTTTCCTCAAGTATTAAAGAATTTCCCAGTAGATAGAAAAATTCCACTGGAGAACCTTCCTAAATTGAAAAAAACTATTGAGTCCATAGAATCAAAACTAAATTCAGGATCTTCTAAAGGAAGGGTACTGTTTAGATATTCTGGTACTGAAAATCTAGCCCGTGTTATGATTGAGGGAGAAGATCTAACAACAATTGATACCTATATGAATGAAATAGTAACTTGTGCCAGTGAAGAAATAAAAGCTCTTAGTTCTTCTAATGGTTAGGTTGAGATTAATATGAGTGATATTGATATTTCAAACTTTGACAAACTTTTAAAACCAAGTGAATCTGATTTTATAGCTCAATCCGATCTATCTAGACTAGATAGTATTGCTTCCACGGTAGTAGAAAAATTAAAGTACACCCCATCTCCTTTTGTTCTTTGGATGATAGCCCCTATGGGTGCAGGAAAAACCACGCTTACTTCTAGAATTTTAAACTGTCTTGGACTTGATCCTTCTTATCCAGTACAATCTCCCACCTATACCTATATAAACGAGTATAAGATAACTGGCAATTACTATGCTCATTTGGATCTTTATAGACTAACTTCATCTGTAACCCTGGAAGATCTAGGTATAGATTATAATAACTACTCTGGATTTATTATAGAGTGGCCTTCTTCTTCTTTAAAGATGCTTGATCTTGATCCCACTCATATCCTATATATCAGTTACTCAGATAATCCTAAACTAAGACGTTTTTATCTAAAAACCTGTTAGTTGTTTATTGATTTTTATTATACTTTTTAATCATATTGGGTTCAGATCATAAAAGAGAGGATAGAAAGCTTTAAAAAAACTTCTTTCCTCTCTTTTATGATTAAACAACTTCTTTTTTACTTAGCAACAGATTTAACACCGTTATAAGAATCTAAAAGTTCTTGTTTAAAAGAAGATCTAAGTTTTACCATATCTTTTAATTTTTGAGATTTACTTCCTTGAAGATAAAATCCATCTGGAGTTTTCATATTTCCCATAATAGAGGTTTCTGAGAAATTAAAATCTGTAGATAAAATCACTTCATAATCGTTATTAGTGGATTTAGTCTCTACATTTTTAGATCTAGCATCTTGAATTTCTTCTAAATCTTCTTCTGCAAATAAATAAGAATTCAAGGATCCTATCCCGAGTACTGTAATTACTATAAAAATAACTGATAATGTTTTTTTCATGATATAACCTCTATTTAGTTTCAAGTTCTTGCTCTAAATTTGATATCTCATCTATAACTTCCGGATTATCATCAACTACCTTCTGAGAATTTTCTGATGAGTCTATACTTTCGTTATTTTTATTAGCAATCTTTAAATCTTGATTTTCATCCATAGTTTGAAGTTTTTGAATCTTTGCCAGAAGATCAAAAGCATAGTGTTCCTTATGAGATTTTACATATGGAGTATCCAGATAATTATCTAAACTTTTTTGAGCATCCGAGTACTCTTTGTTTCTTGTTTGAATAGATGCTAGATTAAACCAGGCAATGCTATTTTCAGGATCCTTACTCAAAATAGATTTATAGGTAGAAACAATTTGAGAGTTATCAGATTTTTCTAACCCTGAATTAACTATAGCAAGGTGAAGTTTAGCATCATCGTTATCAGGCATCAAACTAAGAACTCTATCAAATTGAATACCAGCTTGACGAAACATCCTGTGTTTAATGTAGAGCATACCTAGATTCATTCTGGTTGCTACATTATTAGGATCAGTTTTTAAAGCTTCATTAAATTTTGATAATGCAAGATGTCTATTACCATCCTTTAAAGCAATGAGAGCTTCTATATTCAAAACCACAGAATCCTTTTTTGAATCTGCATCTAACCCATTAATAATGATCGAGGCCATATCATAATTACCAGTAGCATAATAGGTGGAAGCAAGAATTTTTTTAGCTTCTATATTTTTATTATCATAAACTAAAATACTTCTACATTGTTCTATTACTTCATTATACTTACCATCAACAAAATCAATTTTAGCTAAAGAGAGTCTTAAGTTCAGATCCTTAGGACGTTCTTTAATAGTCGATGTTAATTCTTCTTTCAAAGAGTTTATATTTGAAACTCCAAGTTCTTTATGTACAGAAGATCTTTCATCCAGAGAAGAAACTAGATATGAAGAAGTTTTTGTGGAATTAGTTCTTAAAAAGCTTCCATTGGTACTTTTACATGAAAAACAAAATATCACCCCTGAAAGTATACATACAATCTTTAAAACTCTATTATTTATGATCTTTATATTCATCTTATATATCTCCACATTTTATAAGAACACTCGTTAAAGTTTGTTAGCTATATTAGAATCTAGATCAAATGATAAAAATGAAGGATCAAGTGTCAACTCATCTACTTCAGGATATTTATCAGGATTAATGAGACTCATTTTTTCATAAACCTTTTTACTCCAAGGTGTAAAAGTGTCAGATTCAGCTGATCTAGTAAAAGCTAAATCAAAGAATTTAACACTCTCTTCTTTTAGAGGAGTAGATACTTTTTTTAGTTCAGATTTAAGAATAGATACTTCTTCCTTATTAAAATCTGAAGGAAACTGCAGGTTAGATAAGGTAGTTGCAAATTCTTCATGCATAATTCCAAGAGCATATAAAGAAGCAATACTATACTCAGGATCGTCTATTTTAATTATCTCTTCATATGACGAGGCAGCTTTAACAAGTTTAGATTGTTTAGTTGATATTTGCTTTTCTAATTGTTTTATATCTGTAACTCTATAAGACATAAAATCAGAATAATTTCTGTCAGCATTTTGGAAAAGATATCCAGAAACTATATTTCTAGCTTCATATGCCTCTACTTGATTATTTGAAAGAAGCTTGTTTTTAAGACTTAAAAGTTCTTTAGAACTGCTGTTATTAATTTTGTGTTTATAATTTAAATCCAAAGCTTTCGCTTCAGCGTAGAGTTTTTGATCTGCTGATTTTTCAATTTTTGATAACTGTTGATAATTTTTATAAGCCTCATTAAATTTGGAAGATTTTTCTTGAATAGAAGCAATCTGCCAGATAGCTTGGATTTTCATATCTGTATCTTGGGTCTTATCATAGATGATCTTATAAAGTCCTTCTGCTTTTCCATATTCTTTAAGTCCTGTATATAAGATCGCTGCATTATACAAGGAGGATAGGGCTCTTTTATCTTGAGGAAACTCTCTATAGAACATCTCATACCTTTTAGCAGCTAAAGTATAATCTGCTTGAGATTCATAAGTTTGAGACAGATTTAAAATAACGTTCTTTCTAACAGATGATTTAGGATAACTACTAAGAAGTTTTTCTTGTGTTTCAATAGATGAACGGATATCAGAAGCATTTAAATAACATATTGAAGCATTATACAAAGCTCTATCCGCTGATCTATCGGTTGGAAATTCAGTTTGATACTGTTTATATTGAGTAGCTGCTTTACTATATTCTTTCTTAGCTTCAAGATCTTGAGCTTTATAAAAAGAAGCTAGTTTTACATTTGCAGTCAGATAAGAACCTATATTTTTTTGATTAATTGCTTTTGAAGAACGAGTTTGTCTTGCAAAACTTTCAAGTTTAGACCAATCTTTCTGACTACTGTAATAGGAAGCAAGTATCTTAATACTAATCTCTGCTTGTTTAGTATTCGGAATAGTTGAAATAATGTTATTGAAACGTTTTTCTGCCTCAGGATAATGTCCATGAACAAAATAGATATTAGCAGCTGTAAACATCATAGGATAACCTCTTTTATCACTAGGATATTTACTATTATATATATCTATACTTCTAATTAAGGATATTTTTGTATCCGGGATCTTAATAGGTTCTTTAACTTGTCCCAAAGGAGGAAGTTTACTAGTTTTTTGTCTTTGATCTAACTCATTATAGGAATATACAGTATTTAGATATGCATCCTGACGATATTTAGAATTATTTTTATCTTCTGCTACAGCCATATATCCACTAGCAGCTTGATTAAACGCACCGGTATCATAATAGAGTTCGGATTGATAATATCTCATTGTATATGCGTTTTGATTAGTTGAAAAATCTTTAAGATATAGGCCATATATATTCAATGCTACCAAAGAATATTGTTTAGAATTTGTTTGTTGATATCTCTTATGGAATGTTGTTGCATACTTTCTTAAAGAATACTCATAATCTTTAACAGCAGTGGAGGATACCTTATCATCCCTAAATTTTTGTTGCCACTTACTATCTTTATCATAATAGGTTGAAGAATACTTTTCTAATCCCTTTACTAACGAAGCATTCTTTCCAGTTTGCTCATATAAAGAGACCAAAAGAAGCATGGTAGAAGGTTCAGTTTTATTAAGTCCTGGTTTTTTTAAAATTTTCTCATATAGAGCAATCGCTTGATTATATTTCCCTTGATCTATATAAGTAGAAGCAAGCTTTTCTATCATTGCATAATAAGCTCTATCTTCTTTCATTCTTTTAAAATAACGTTCAGCTTCACTTGTTTCTTCAAGCTCAGCCCAAACCATAGCTAAATCTATCATAGCTTCTGACTTTAGATCAATTCTTCCAGCTTTATTCTTATTTTTATCTGATAGGGATACCACCAGTTTAAATGAAGTAACAGCATTTTTTAGATTAGTTCTATGTTCTTTTTCTGATTTTACATTAAGATTAAAATAACACCAACCTGATTTATATACAGCATATGGATAAATTTTATTATTTTTATATTTATATACTTTCTTATATGCTTCTAATGCTTTATCAGGATTGGATTTTTCAAAATAAAAATCTCCCATTGCAAGATATGTCTCAGGAACCAAATTAGATTTAGGATAATCTGTAACAAGTCTAGTAAAATATTTAATACTTGAATCATCATTTAATCTACTAAGACTCTTCCCTAATGCATACAGAGCAGAATCCATTCTCTTCTCTTTAGAAAATCTAGTATCCGTAACAAGAGTTCTGAAAGCTTGAGCAGATTTTTTTAACTGCTCTGTAGATTTTTTATAAGATGCTACTGGAGGTTTTCCACGAGATCCATTTTCTACCCATAGATCATATTTTTGTTCAAACTCACGAATCTCTTTATCTTGAAGATAATCGTGTCGTTCACTATAAAGATCTCCTAACCTAAGTCTTAATTCAAACTCTTTAGAAGAAGTTAAAAGCTTTTTATCCTTAAGAAGAGAATTAATTGAACTAATAGTCTTTACTGCCAGAGCATCTGCTTTATCTAAATCAGATCCCGAATATGATTTATCAGATACTGAATAATAATCCTCTTGGGATGGATTTTTCTTATTTTTAGAAGTAGATTTTTTAGCTTTTAAAAATAACTTATCACCATCTCCAATCGTTTCAATCTGTGAATTTTGTTTTTTTCCACTACGTGAAGCCTCTAATGTTTCCTTAACATTAGTTTCAGAAAAGCTAGATGTACTACTTTTTTCCTGTGACTTAGCAGCGGATTTTGATTTATTTTTTGCAGTTAAATCTAAGCTGTATCCAAAGATAAAACCGGTACTAAATAGAATGATAAAAACATATTTAAAATTCTTTACCACTTATATTTCTCTCCTTATATTAACGTACCAATTCATTTTAAATATTCGTAATAGATATCTTGGTTGAATAAAATCCAGCTATCTAATAGAGTCCGTATACTACTTTTTATTCACTGCAGTTTGACACTGAGGATCCAAGTTTAACTTATAGAATCCAACTTCATCCCACCAGTACTCCTCTTTATCAGATCCGTTCCATGATTGAGCATTCTTTTTAGTAAAGAAATCTTTTCCATATTTTTTATCAAATTTTTGAGTATGTAATTCTTTACCTAGGAGTTGAGAACGTTCTGACATCAAAAGTTCTATATATAGATATTGAGCTTGTTTTGAAAATTCATCATATGATTTTTCAAAATTTTTTAACTCTTTAATAACCTCATCTCCAATACTATTTTGAAATCTAGTTTGAAGTGTTTGAAGTTCCTCTGATTTAGTAGTTACACCGTATATTCCTAAAGTTTTTATTTTTGAAATTTCTTCTAGTACATATGAGTATTCATATCTCAAAAGTTTTATACTATCAGTAATATATACCGAGCTTAAAATCTCTCTAGGCACTCCAAGATATTCAACATCAACTCCTGATAGATAATTTTCAAAAAGATCATAACCTATTTTACTGTTTAACTTTGTTTTAGATAGAAATCTTTTAAGTTCTTCTGACGAAGCTACATATTTTTCTATAAAATCAGCTAGTGCATTTTTACTATCCTGGTATCTACACATCCAGTAATATACAATAGATTCTAAGATATCGAGTTCTGGATTATATATATCTTTAAAAAATGGACTCTTAGCTCCATACAAAGCTCCTAAAGCATGGTTGGTATATCCTATCATGAAAAATGCCCATGCTTGTTCTGAAAGAGCCTTATAAAATGCAGAACTTTCTTTATCTACAGATTTATAGAATTTTATAGAATCTTTAAATCTTTTTTCTTGATAAAAAATTCTTGCAAGAGCCAGTTTTGTATAGTTATTAATTTCATTTAAAGAGTATGAAGATAGTTTTGTATATTTTTGAGATTTTAAATTAAGTACGTTTTGGAAAAATTTTTCTGCTTTTTTATTATCATTCTTAACTACATAAATTATTCCTAAACTATAACTTCCAGGAACATACAATTTATCCTCTGGAGAAAGTTTTGAAAAAAATCGAATAGCTTTATCATAATCAGATTTTGAATAATAAAAAGATCCTACATAATAATACCAACTTTTCCCAAAATAAGGAGGAAGAGTCGTTTCTGTTGGAAACTTATTGGCTTCTCCCATTTTTTCTGCTAGATCAAGTAAAACAGTCTGAATAGATCTTCCTACTGAAACCTTATACAAGATCTCCCACGATGTTTTTACCGAAGCATCAACACTAAAATCACTTTTTTCAATTGCTCCTGCAGCATGAATTGCTGAAAGTACATAGTACCCGATCTTATACAATAATAACGCTTTAAATTGTAAAAATTCAGCCCCTTCGTTATCTTTAAGGTCTTTAACATCTATTTTTCCTAATGCTTGCCAAGAAGCTGCATCTGACATAAGACCTCTACTCCTTGATAATTTAATATAGTTTAGATCCTCCATAGCTTTTTTATTTTTAACGGGATCAATCACAGGAGTAATAGGTTTTTTAGAACTTTTTTTAGAAGTTTTTTTTGCATACTTTAAAGTACCTTTAAGTTTAGATCCTTTAGTAGTTGATTTAGAACTCGTGGCTTTACTATTAGATTTTTTAGAGGAACTCTTTTTTGCTTTTGAACTTGATTTACTTGTTCCTTTACTATCTTTTTTTGCTATAAGAGAAGATTCGTCAGATTCACCATAATAGTTATGGGTACCTATAGAGTCAATCATCTGTTCAAGATCTTTTTTTGTAATTTCTTGAAAGTTTTTTATTTTTTCATTTCTTTTTTGCTCTTGAGTTTGTAAAAAATCTTTTGAATAACTATCTTTTGTTCCAACACTTATCCCTATTAAAAGCAAGCTTGATAGTACTAATAATACCACAGGACCTTTTTTTCTATATTTTAACTCTTTCACTTTTTAATCCTTTACTTAAACAAAATATACATCCATATATATATTTTACTGATTATAGGAAAAAATAACTTAGTCCTAAACTACTAGCTATTGAATGTTGAGTCTTTTTACCGTTATCAAAAATTCTATCTTTAACATCTATCCTTATAGACATAAATTTTTTTATATAGAATCTTTCCCCTATTCCCAAGTTAAAACTCCATTTAGATCCTTTTTCATGATCGATTTTAGTCCCATCTTCTGAGTTAGCAAATTCTTTATCTACTCTTAACTGTCCTATTCCTAAACTGAGATGAATATCAGAGTACACAATCAATTTATTAGCTATATTAATCTTTCCATAAAAAGGAGAAGCTACCCCTTCTATACTCCAACCACTTTCTATCTTAACTGTTTCTGGTAACACCTTTACAACTCTATCTTCTGTAGGATGTCTATAAGTTTTATCAGCAAGGGTCTTTCTATCGTTAGAATCTGAGATACTTGTTCCAAAATACTCAAGTTCTACTCCAAATATTTCTCCAAAGAAGGTTCCAACTCTCAGACCAAAAAGATAAGTATTTAGATATGCTTCATTCAATATAATACCAGCATTTATACTAACTTCAGGTCTTAAATTTTTAATAAAATATCTATTTTGAAGAATAGATACAGACCTAGGCTCTGATTCACTCCTAAGTTCTTTTGGATCTAGCTCCAAAGCCATAATCGTACTAGACAACAAACAACCGCCTAAAACATAGACGCATACACACAATCCTAACCTTAATTTTAATCTACCTAATTCCATTAAATATTCCCTTATTAAATAATACAAACAAGATCTTACACTAAAAAACTGGACTAAAATTCTTGGACAAAAAAAATTAGTAAAATAACAATCTAAGATATAATTTGTTTTAAATTCACTCCTCTAACTATTTTAAATTAAAAAAAAGCTCCTGTCATTAACTCATAATAAAAAAGTATGTTATACTGTAGATAGAGAAGACGGGTTTTTATCTATTATTATCCGATTGATGTTTTGTGTCTAAATTAATACGTTTACCCAGATAATAGATTCTAAAAATCAGTGTTAAATTTTTCCTAAAAATCTTTTATTTAACTTTGAATTACAACATAATATATTCGATTCAAAATCTTATTTAGGAGTTTTTTGTGAGACTGTTTATTATCTTTGTAGGATGTTTATGGGTTTTACTTCTTTCTTGTGTAAGTCCTTCTCGATCTAATTCACCCTATACCTTTTTAAATGGGCCAGAGGACAATCTCAATAAACTTATTGAAGATGTTAATGAAGATCTAACAGTTAAAAAAACTCCAGCTAGTTCTGTTTCAAATGAAGAAGAAGAGGTTTCTGATGTTGTAATTCATTCTAAAAAAATTCCTATCGAACTTAACGAAAGGGTTCAGTACTGGATAAACTATTTTGCTGTAAAAAATCATAAAAGTTTTGCACGTTATCTACAACGTGGTTCAAAATATCAAGATCTAATAGTATCAATCCTTGAAGAACACTCAATCCCTGGAGAACTCTACTACCTTGCTATGATTGAATCCGGGTTTGTAATCTCTGCTAAATCTTCTGTAGGAGCTACTGGTTTTTGGCAATTTATGCCAGCTACTGCTAGAGGAAGATATAAGATGATAGTAGATGAATACACAGATGAAAGACGTGACCCTATTCAATCTACAAAAGCTGCAGCTCAATACCTAAGTGGATTGTATAACGTATTTAACTCCTGGTATTTAGCTCTGGCCGCATATAACGGTGGAGAATCCAGAATTATGAATGCTATTTTAAAATATAAAACTAGAAACTATTGGGAACTAGCTGAAAAGAATCTCCTTCCAAAAGAAACTTTAAATTACGTACCAAAATTTCTAGCAGCAGCAATCATAGGTCATAACCCAGAAAAATTTGGATTCCATATAACAAAAACTCCTCCTCCCGCTCATCTTTATAAGGTAAAAGTTCCTTTCAAAGGAGTATCTCTGTCAAGTATTTCAAAAGCTAGTGGTATTAGTTTAAAAGAACTAAAAGATTATAACCCTTCCCTTCTCAAAAACTTTACTTCTCCTCACAGATATGAATATATTTGGTTACCTCAGAGCGCTCAAAAAACCTTTGCAAAAAATCATGATCAATTAGAAAAAGTATCCAAGTTACAGTTAGCTCAAAGTAGGCGTTCTTCATCAAAGGCTTCATCTTCTAGAGCAGTATCTGGTAGTAAGAAGTACAGTTTCCATACTGTAAAAAAAGGAGAAACTCTCTCATCTATTTCTTCTAAATATAACGTTAGAATGAACTATCTAAAACAAATCAATAACATGAAAAATTCTAAAGTAGTAGTAGGAGAAATTCTAAAGGTTCCTTCTTATACTTCAAAACTTGCTATGAAACAAAAAATGCTTACAGCTAGAGGAAACTCTTCTGTAATTAAATACAAAGTTCAAGCAAAGGACAACCTTCAATCTATTGCTAAAAGATACAACACCACTGTAGCAGAACTTAAAAAGAACAATAAACTTAACTCTTCTAATATAAGAGTAGGACAAATTCTTAGTATAAGTAAAAAACCTAGTTCTAAACGTGGAACTAACTGATAATCCCATATTAATCGTATCAGTCACCCTTTATAAAAATCAATTATTCAAGTATTTTTAACTATCCTATAGTTATTAGATTTGGTTTATGGACCAAACTATGCTTACTCTATCCACATCTTATATCCAATTAAATTCCTAGTGATTATTTTTTAATCTTAATCAGCTACTATATTAGCTATTTTTTATAAACTTACTTCAAAATAAAAAAAAGAATGAATAAATGTTCATAATTGATAAAAAATATAAGACTTTTAGTCCAAATATTTTATTTAAATATAGCATCACATAAACAATATATATATATTGTCCCATTCATTACTATAAGTTTGATAATAGGAAAGAAAGAAAGAAAGAAAGAAAGAATAAGTATGAGATTCACTATCATAACACAAAAATTTTATTACAATTTAAAATGGAAGAATTTCATAGTGTTTACTTTCACTCTACTATTCTTTTCTTATTTTTCTATACTTAAAGGGGAAGGGAACTTTTCCCCTACTGAAGATGAGATTCAAGTTCCTGGATATAGTTTACAAAGAGTTGAAAGACTTTCTTTCAGAAACTCTCTTGTCTACCACTGGATCCATGATAAAACTGGAGCTACTGTTGTTTTTATAAAAAACAGTGATCAAAACAGATTTTTTAGTATTGGTTTTAAGACCTTTGCAGAAGATAATACTGGTGCTTTACATGTATTAGAACACTCAATACTAGATGGAAGTGAAAAATATCCTATAGATTTTAGAGAACTAGGATCAGTAAATATAAATACTCATTTTGAGGGGGCTACCAATATCAACCGTACAGTGTTCAAGTTTTCAAGTAACGATGAGATTTCTTTTAAAAACCAAAGTGATGTTTTATGTGATTATGTTTTTAATCCTCTGGTAAGAAAAAATCCATATATATTCTACAAACAAGGTATACGACGGGTATTTGATAAATCAGGAAAACTATCATACAACGGGATAGTTCTTAATGAGATGTTAGGAGATATAGAAAGTGATGATGTTCAGTTTTGGAATTTTCTTCGTAGAATATTTAAACATTCTTATCCCAAATACCTTTATGGAGGAGAGCCTTCCTATATTCCTGATTTGACATATGAAAAGATTCTTCAAACTTATGATAAATTCTATTACCCTTCTAACTCACTTCTATTTTTCTATGGTGATGTAGATATAGTGGAAAGGCTTCAAAATATTGATTTAGGGTACCTATCTAGATACTCTAGACGTCCTCCCGTGGTTATGTCTGAGCTAAATCCTATAAAGCCTAAAGAAGGAATAGATATTCAAAAAGTACCTTCAAGGATAAAGTTTTCAGATAATTTACAAATGTATCGTATATATACTCCTACAACACCACTAGACTTTTTTGCCATGGAGATTATCATTGATGAATTATTTAATAGAGATTATTCACCAATAAAACAAGATCTTTCTTCTTCCGATTTTTTTATATACAAGGGTTCAAATATTATGAACGTTGATTCTTCCTATACATGGACCTATCTTGATATCGACATGATTGAGGGGGTAAATCCATATGAGGTTGTTGAAAGTGTAGAGGAGTATTTAAAAAGAATTGCAAGAGAGGACATAGATCCATCAATAATTAGAATTCTTCTTAACAATCAAAAATACAAATTACAACATATGCATGATAACGATGGATATTTTTTGAGTGACGACGTATATAATGGATGGGTAGAAATCAATAATCCATTCCATTATTTAGAGTATTATGCATATATAGATATCTTATTATCTTATTCTGATAAGGAGCTTACTGAATACATAAAATACCTAATAAACAAATATATACTGGGTGCAAAAATAAAATATAATATGTTATCAGTTTATGATACAAGACTTCCAAAAAAACTTGAAGATGCACTTGTTCATAAAGCTAGAGAAGAACAACAAAAACTCAGTGAAGAACAAATTCAAGAGCTAAAACAAGTTGAACATGATACTGAAGATTTTATTACTGAAAAACCTGCTAATTTAGATTCTAAAAAAATTCCTTCCATCGAAATACGTGATTTAAAAAAGATGTATTCTACTATAGAACCTTTCTATCCTACAATCTTTAAAGGAAATAGCGGATCTTATTTAGCTTATGATACATCCGATGATAAAATATCACATGTGGTATTATATTTTAATCTAGCTTCCCTCACTGAAGAAGAGATAATACTACTTAGTTTAATTGATACATTACTTAGTCCAGTAGCTAACTCTAATTTAATAAAACTTCATACTGTAGATAATAAAGATTTATTTTTATTTGAATATAAAATTAGTTTTTTTCCAAATGATCAGAAAGAAAAACTAAAGCAAAGAAAAAATACTTTATTTCATCCTGATTTTGGTAACGCAGAAGAAATATTTTGTGTGATAGAACAATCTATAATAGATTATAAAAGAAATCAGCAAGATGGTTTTTTCTCACCATCACTTTTTACACTGGATGATAATTTTTATTCAATGGTGTCTGGTTTCAAATATATAAGTTATTTAGAAAAACTTTTTAATAGAATAAAGAAAGATCCTCACTTTCCTATAGAGAATATTTTAGAAAACGTTTGGAACAAGGTAATATTTCAATCTACACTAAGTGTAGGAATTGCTTCAAAACTAAATAAAATCTATAGCATTATCCAAGATTTTGAAGATATATTTCATGGAATTTATGCTACTAGTTCTAAATTTGAAGGTAGAAGTTTCACCCCCACTCCATCCAAAAAAGTAGGAATTATAAGTCAAAAAGATATTTATCAAATTATCAGAACTATACCTTTGAGTTCATCTAGAAAATCTCCTCTTAGTGTTCCTACACAAGCTTATCTTTTAAATAATTACCTCACAAACACTTATTTTTATCCTCGTATTATTAATGAAGGTGGAGCTTATTCCGTCAGTTCAACTATTTTCTCAAATCAAGTTATGCAAGTTTATTCTAAATACGATCCTAATCCTATACGTACTCTAGAAATAATAGATGGTATTTCTTCATTTATGAGGAGTAAAAAAGTAACTACCTCAGATGAACTTCAAACTAAAATAGACACAATTGCTGAACTTTTTCCTCCTTCTTCTCCTTTAAATAAAGCCAAAGATGCATGGTTTAGATATTTTGAAGGAAGATCTTCCAAGGTTTTTCAAAAAGAGGTAACAAGAATGCTTCATACTAATCTTGGCGGTTTTGTATCAAAATGCACATTGTTATTTACTAAAACTACTGGTTTAGGAAGTACTACAGTAGTAGGAAACAAAAGGAATCTCAAAATGTTAAAAAGACATGGTTTTATAGATGAAATAATAGAATAAAAATAGAATTATTTAAATATATGTTTAATACGGAAAGATATAAATTATGAGACCTTCAAATACAATGAACAATATAGGTTTTTTAATATTATCCATTACAGTTTTTATTTTAAACTTTTCTATACTTAAAGCAGATACACTTAGTGAATATCCAAGAATTGAAGTTCCTGGATATAGTTTACAGAAGATCGAAAAATTATCTTTTAGAGATTCTCTTATCTACCATTGGACTCATAATAAAACTGGAGCTGAGATTATTTTTGTAAAAAACCAAGATCAACACAGGTTTTTTAGTATTGGATTTAGGACTTTTTCTGAAGATGATACTGGTTCATTACATGTACTAGAGCATTCCATAATGCAAGGAAGTAAGAACTATCCTATAGATTTTAGAAAATTAGGAAATTTAAATATAAGTACTCATTTTGGTGCTGGAACAAATTGGAACAGAACCGTATATGAGTTTTCCAGCAATAACAGTGAAGCTTCTTTTATAAATCAATCTAATGTTTTATGTGATTATGTTTTTAATCCTATGTTGAAAGAAAATCCATATATCTTTTATCAAGAGGGTATAAGAAGAGAGTTTGAAGATGGAAAATTAAAATACAATGGAGTTGTATTTAATGAAATGGTAGGAGCTCGTTCGATTTGGAGATTTAAAATTTATAATTTTATGCGTACCTTATTTCCGAATTCTTATATAAGCAAAGAACACGGTGGAGAACCTACCAAGATTCCTAATTTAACCTATAGTAATTTAATTAAAACTTATGATAAATTTTACTATCCTTCTAACTCCCTTTTATTCTTTTATGGAGATATAGATATAGTAGAAAGACTTCAAAGTATTGATAGGGACCATCTATCTAAATATCCTAGACGATCTCCAGTGATTCTTCCTGAACTAAATCCTATAGATCCTGGAGATAATATAGGTGTTCAAATAATTCCTTCAGCTCAAAAATTTTTAAATGATATAAGACTTAACCGTGTATTTACACCTTCTTCTCCTTTAGATGATTTTACTATACGTATTATTTTACCAGAATTATTTAACGCTGATTCATCCCCTATCAAAAAAGCACTCTTATACTCGAAATTATTTCCCTATCAACATGCTAATATAATTCATTTAAATTCTACTTATACATGGATGTATCTTACTTTTAACATGAATAAGGGTAAAAATCCCTATCAGGAAGTGATAAATATAGAAAATTATTTATCTACTCTTATACAAAAAGGAATAGATCCTTCTATAATACGCGAAATTCTTATGAGACAGAAATATTCAGAAAAAACTCTTCATCATAACGATGGAAATAGTTTAAAAGATGAAATATACATCGGATGGGCAGACTACAATAATCCTTTTGAACGTTTATACAGTTCTACCCATATAGATACCTTGTTATCTTATACTGATGAGAAACTCTCAGAATATATAGGATATCTTATAGACGAATATATATTGAAATCAAAGATAAAATATAATGAGATTATAGTTTACGATCCTAAGCACTATGCACTATATAACAAGAGGATACCCCATAAAGCTTACGATGAATACAGAAGAGCTTCTTCGGAAACGATACAAAAATTGCAACAAATTGAACTAGATACCAAAAAATTTATTTCAAAGAGGAATAACAATCCAGATTTACATATAGTTCCTTCTATTGGAGTTAAAGATTTAAAGGATATGATAGATAATAAAGAAGCTTTTCTTCCAAAAGTTCTTCGAGGAAACAGAGGAACTTATTTAACTTATGATTCGTCAGAAGATGAAATATCTCACCTAGTACTATATTTTGATATCTCACTACTTACAGAAGAAGAAATAATGTATTTATCATTAATTAGTACCATATTAAAAAGTAAGATTAGTTCATATTTTAGATCACTTTACACTAGAGAAGACAAAGATTTATTTTTATTTACAGTTAAAATAAACTTTCTAAAAGAGCATCAAAAAGAATACCTTAAAAAGGTTAGAGACGTTCTATATTTACATTCCTTTACTGATCAAAAGTTTATAATCCAACTAATAAAAAATGGTATCGCTCATTATAATTCATCTAGATTAAATGGTTCACATGTAGAATCTTTTTATTCTCAACAAGATTATTTTATTTCATTGATATCAGGTATTAGATACACAAATTTTTTAAAACTACTCTTACACAGAATAAATAATGATCCTAGTTTTTCTATAGCTAAAACCTTAAAAGATGTTTTAAACAAAGTTTTAACAAGTTCTCATGTAAGTGTAGGTATAGCTTCAAACCAAAAGGAAATTCCTGAGATAATAAAAGATTTTGAAACTATATTTAATGATATTGCTGCAACCGATACTAAATTCGGAACAAAAGTTTTTAACCTAGAACCTAGTAAAAATATAGGAATTACAAGTCAACAAAATATCTACCAGGTTTTACAATCTGTTCCGTTAAAGATTGGTATTAATAGTCCTTTAGGTTATGTTCTTCAAACCATACCTATAGAAAAATATTTGCTTTTGAATTATTTATATCCACACATTAGTTATGAGGGTGGAGCTTATATGGCAACATTATTTACATCTCAAGATAAAGTAATGAAAATATATTCTAAAGATGATCCTAATGTTTTTCGTACTCTTGAGATAATAAGAGGAATTCCTTCTTTTATGGAAACTACCACCATAACAGATTCAGATGATCTAATGACTAAGATAGCTACGATATCTGATCTTTTTCCTCCTCTTACTCCTTTTGATAAGGCTCAAAATTCTTGGTATAAATATTTTTGTGGAATTAGTGAGACTGAGTTCAAAGATAGTTTAACTACGATGATTGAAGTAGATCTTTCTACATTAGTGAAAGATTGTGTAGATATGTTTTCCGAAGGGATAGATTCTGGAAGTACTACGATAGTTGGAAATAAGGAAGGCCTTAAAAAATTAAAAGAACAAGGACTTATTGATAAGATTATACAATAGTCTAGTTTATAATTCTTCTTATCTTTATTTAATTTTGGCTCCATACGAGAGTACTGTTGATATTATAAAAAATAAAATCATTTCTAACGGAATTGTTGTTCAAGGCCAAGTATTTTTTAGTTCTAATTTTGATATTTTTTGAGTAGTGAACTTAGAATTTTAATCTGTACGTTCCACTCAAGACAACTATTTTTCCATCTTCTCGTTTTACTAAAAATCCATCATGAGTTACAAATACCGAACTAATATCTACGTCTCCATTAATATCTTCTGAAACGTCTGAACTATCTCCTCCATAACTAGCCCCCCCCCAAGTAACAAGTGATCCATCATTTCTTAATGCTGCAAAAGCATAACTTGTTGAATAAATTGATACTACCGGAGCATCTCCATTAATAGAGCTAACTTGCTCTGATATGGTAACTTTATTGTAGTCACAGGGTTATATTTAAAAATACCAAGCTAGGTATTATACTCGTTTTTAACATTAACTGTATTATTGAACATAGCCCATTAATTTTTTTACGAAGTAATGTCTTATACAAACCAGCTTACTGAAAAATTCTTTTAATTAAATTTAGAGCAAGAATAGTTCCTATTATTTCCTAACATCAACAGTATTTAGTCTTGATTTTAAATCTTTTCTTCCATAGTTTAATAGTATTTTTCATTAGCATTGTAATAGTCATCGGTCCTACTCCTCCAGGAACTGGAGAAAGATTTATGGTCTGTTCATAAACAGAGTCTCTGTTGACATCTCCTACAGTATGAGAGGAGTTATCTTTATTGATACCTACATCAATGACAATGGCATCTTTTTTTATCCAGTTTTTATCAATAATACCAGCATGACCTACAGCAACTACTACGATATCTGCCATCTGGCATAAGGTTTGAGGATTTTTAGTTTTAGAGTGAATTCCAATCGTGGTACAGTTATAGTTTTCTAAAAGCAGTCTTACACTCTTTCCAACCAGAAGGCTTCTTCCAACCACTGCTACAAGTTTTCCTTCCAAATTTGGCTCTACTTGTCTGATCAGTTCTACTATCCCAAGTGGGGTACAAGGAACCACCGCCTCTGAGCTTGCAGCCATCAGTAACCCTTGATTATATGGACTGAGACCATCTACATCTTTTCTAGGATCTATCCGAGATAAGACCACCTGTTTATCAATATGATCTGGAAGTGGAAGTTGTACCAAGATTCCATCTACGGAATCATCTTGGTTTAACTTATCTATAACTACCAGAAGTTCTTCTTGACTCACTGAACTGTCCAAAGATACAAGACGGGAACTGATTCCCAGCTGCTGACAGGTTTTATGTTTAAAATCCACATACATCTTACTGGCATAATTATCTCCGACTAGAACCATAGTAAGACAAGGAGGTCTAACTGTAGAGTTTCTCAAAAGACATTCTTTAAGATCAACCCGAAGTTCTTCTCTGATCTTAGTGGAAAGAGTCAAGCCTGAAAGAAGTTTATTGTATTTTAAATCCCTCATATACCTTATAACCAATAATTCTCGAAGCGTACATAAACCTAAAGTCTCAGCTTACCTTAGAAGCTGTTGAAATCAACTAAAATTTGAGCAAATCTTTTCAACCGATCTGGCTATATTTTCATCAGGACAAAAACTCTCCCCGTAAGAATCTCCAGAAAATCCTAGATCTTCTGTATTATAAAGATCTGATCCAGGCATCTGTCTTGATTGTTGAGATATAATTTGAGTCCAACCAGCAGGAATTAGGCTTATAAAGTCATTTCCTGTTTTAATATCAGGAAACAGACTCATAAGTTTCTTTTTAGCTCGTTTTAGTCTTCTTACAGCTTTACTTACAGCTGGAGCATCTAAAAACATCTCATAGTCTACAGGAGTTTGATACGATAGGGTTCGACCTAGAGTGTTTATAACGCTTACTTGTTCCGAAGGAACAAGTATCATATCAGAAAACTCAAGAGCTATCCTACCTTCTATATCAGAGTTAAGATCAGCTGTTGATTCAATAGAATGAGTAAGACTTACTACGCTTACTGGTTTTGCTTTCAAAGCAATAGAAAGAAGTTCCGGAGGATAATAGTTTTGATCAAGCCAGTTTAGAGCTTCCCAAGGGGATTGAGCTACCACAAGTCTAGTTGTTTCAAAAAGGCCTTGTTGAGTTTTTAACTGCCATCCTTCTTGGGTTTTAGTTCCTGATACTATCAGTGTATCCGGCATAAAATCTATACCATCTACCAGAGCAGTAATTCCCGAAAGAATATCAGACCACTGTCCTACACAGATTTCAGCTTGTTCTGCTTGTTGAAGTCTTTGCATAAAACTCAAGAACAAACTTGATCCTAGTGATGGAATTCCAAGATTTTGAGCATATATATCAAGTACTGCACCACAAGGATCCTTCAGGGATCCTTCGTATACTTTAGAAAACATCACTCTACTATCAGTTCCTGCTTTTTTATACTTTTCCCATAGGTTATCTTTTTTTCGAGACCAGTCCCTTAAAGCTGCAGCTCCTCCTATGGTTTTCATTCCCTTATCCCCAAAAAGTTCTCCGTAACCGAGGGTCTTAAGTTCCCCTGCACTACAAACACTTACCGATTCAATCTGTTTCATATTGTTTGAAAAAAGTTCTTCTACCTTACTGGTATCATTGGTAAGTTCTTCTACTTTTTGTTTTAACAGAATTACCAGTGAAGTACTGATAAGGTTAAGTCCACAAGAAGAGACCATAGGAGTAGTTCCTGAACGAACTCTTCCCCCGTAGAAGGATTCTTTTTCCACCAGAGCTATATTCCAATCTCGGTGCAAACTTTTAAGGCTGAGTGCCTGCAAGCATCCACACCAACCTCCTCCTGCAACTATTACATCGTATCTAGACAAATTATAACTCCTATCTAACCGTTTCTATTTAACAACTATATCTTTTCCACCCTTTACAAAAAGATATGCATAGAAAAGTTGATTATCCTTTTTATTATCCTCAGACCAACTTGAAACATCCTTTTTAATGGAGTTTATAAGATCCGCGTTCTTTTTCATTTTTATCTTCTTATCAGAACTGACTTGTTTAAGCATATTATCCACATCTATTTTTTTTGTAGTAAGTTTTATCACATAATCTGGGGTAATTCCCTTATCCTGGATAGATCTTCCAGATGGGGTATAATACCTTGCAACAGTAAGTTTTAATCCTGATCCATCAGGTAATGATAACAGAGTCTGAACTGATCCTTTACCAAAAGACTGAGTCCCTACTACAGTAGCTCGTTTATGATCTTGAAGAGCACCGGTAACAATCTCACTAGCAGAGGCACTACCGTTATTTACAAGGACACTTATAGGGGGATCAGTAATAGTATTACGTTTATGAGCAAATTCTCTGTCTACCCTTTGTTTTCCCCTTCCTATAGTAGAAACAATAAGTCCAGTATCTATAAACATATCCGATATCTTAACGGATTGTTCCAGAAGTCCTCCTGGATTATCTCTTAGATCTATTACAATACCTTTGAGGTTATTTCTACTCCCAGCAATAGCCTCATTAACTTCTGTAGCGGTAGATTCTTGGAAGTTTGTAATTCTTATATACAAGATTCCATCAGCAAGCATAGAGGATTTTACAGATTTTATCTTTATAATCTCTCTTTTTAGTACAAAATCAATAAACTGAGTTCCTCGTTTAATCCTTAATTTTACCTTACTTCCTGGCTCTCCTCTAAGATGATCTGAGATATCTTTCATAGCTAATTTTTTAATATCTATTCCATCTATTGCTACAATCTCATCCTCTGCTTTTATCCCTGCTTTAAATGCTGGGGTATCTTCTATAGGGGATACGATAATAATCTTATTTTTTTCTTGAGAAACAATTATACCTATTCCTCCAAATTTTCCTTTAGTATCTCCAGTGAGTTGAGCAAAATACTCCCGGGACAGAAGTATACTATGAGGATCTAGTTTAGATACAATCCCTGAGAGAGCATCTGTAACCATAGAAGGATACTCTACCTTATCAGCATCCACATACATTCTTTCGATGTAGAACATTCCCCTAGCTAGGGTTTCAAGTGACGAATACTTATCTTTAGAACTATCTTTTTTCTTATCGTCTGCCAGTACCACACCCGATAATAGATACAATCCTACAAGTACAACACTCACATATTTCAAACTCAGTCTGTTCATCTTTTCCTTCCACTACAGAAAATACACGGATCCGGTTCTAAGTTTTTTAATTTAAAACCAGTTAATATTGTAACTAAAATCGAAAAATTATTCACTTACTTTTATATACCAAGATGGATATTAGATCTCTGCATACAGGCCCAGACTATAGTACTTTTCAGTTTCTAGACTCATATACCTTTGGGTATAAGTAACACTTATATATGGAGAAAACATCAAGGTTCCATTCATGTACATATAAGTAACTGTAGGAGTTAATGAGTAATCAAAATTTCCATAAAAATCTCTTGGGCTAGATCGATGGAGATTTAGACTTAAAATCCAAGAATAACCAATATACCCTAGAAGTGTTGTACCTTGTTCATAGGTTTTTAGTGACATCATGGTTTGAAGCGAGTCATACACTTCCACTGCCACCGATTCTACAGCGAACTTAAGACCTCCTCCATAAGAGAAATCCCCACTATTATCTACAAACCACCTTATTACAGGAAGCAATCTATTTTTCTTATAAGGACACCAGCTCACACTGGTACTGTACAGCTTAGCTATTTCATCTAAAAAATTTAAAAACAAAAAATTTTTCATATACTCTTTGTTCCACTGTACTATAGTGTATGGATACTCTTTAACTTTAGGATAAAACCTTGCGGTTGAATCTGTTTTTACAAGATTAATTTGAGGATTTTTTTTAGAATAACCGGATTTTTGTTCTTCAAACTCTAAAATATCCTTTATTAAAAGTCCTTGTTCATAAACTAACTCAAGAGCACCTTGTTTCAAATTATAATTCTTTCTTTGATAGGAATTATAATAATGTACTGGAGACCCTCGTAAAAAAAATGTCTCTACTATATAATCTCGCTTAAATTCAGTTTTATCCACAACATCTATTGGAGTATATTTAGAATAACTTTCTTTATATCCAATACTAGTTTCTACAAAAGAATCCCTGCTACCTACAACCATAGAATATAGGTTTTGATTAAAAACAAGGGCAAATCCCAAACAAACTGAAAAATAACAGATCAACTTAAACATAAATTACAAGCAACTAACTTTGGTTTGAAACAAAAACTACCTATCATCAATTTCTATATCTACACCGTATAGATTAACAGATCTTGTACCTTTGTAGATATCCGATCCTAGGGTAACCAGAGCTTTAATATCCGAGTATTCATTAACTTGAATTATCTCATTAAAAAACAGTAATTTTACAGTAAATCCATAGCTATTACGTAAGAATATCACGGTATGTTTTTGCTTTCCTGTTTTTTTATCGTTATAGTACTCAACCCTTCCTACAGTTCCAGCTACTTCAAACACTGGTTCTCTGAAACCAAACCCAAAGGGTTTAAGCTCATTTATCCTATCAACCATTCGGGTATCTATTACCCCAAAATGAAGGGAGCAATCAACATCTATACTTGTTTGCCAAAGATTTGGACTTTTGGATTTTAACCCGGAGAAATATTTTTTTAATCTATCACAGATAAGTTCTTTGTTTTCCTTCTTAAAAGAAAAACCTCCTGCACTACTATGACCTCCATATTTTATAAGTAAATCTTTTATACTACCGAAAGCATCTACTACATTAATTCCTGGAATAGATCTAACAGATCCCGTACATACACCCGATTCGTCTTCACAATATACAAAGGTAGGTTTAAAAAAATCGTTAACAATCTTAGAAGCAACAATCCCCACCACTCCATGATGCCAACTACTCCCTCCAACAAACAAAAAATCTTCATCCTTACTGGATAAAGCTATATTCTTTACCTCGTTAAAAATACCATCTTGGATATGTTTTCTTCTACTATTACATTTATTCATGTATTCTATGGTATTTTCTATCTTCGTATAATCTTCACTAATAAAAGCAGACATAATGTTAGATACATGATCAACTCTTCCTACAGCATTAATCCTAGGGCCTATAGTAAAACCTACATCTTTTTCGTCCAAATGATCATGATCCATACCACAAATTTCTTTAAGTTTTACTAAAATATCCCGTCTACTACTAGAAAGGGCAGCCAGCCCCAGTTTTACTATACTATGATTTGCTCCATTTAGGGGTACTATATCACATACGGTAGCAATTCCAACAAGTGCAAGAATATCTTTCCACTCTAGATTAGTAAGTTCATACTGTTTATTATCATTTGTTTTTGAAAGAAGAGTAATTGAAAGTTTTCTTAAAAATATAAAAGATATTCCACACCCACAAAGATCCCTGTAGTAATCATCATGATAGAGTTTTGGATTGACTATATCACAATCTGGAAGCATATCCTCTTGAACAGAGTGATGATCTGTACATACAAACTGAGCTCCAAGTGATTTACAAAGTTCTACTTCATCTCTGGCAGTAATACCCGTATCCATAGAGATAACGAGTTCTACACCCTGATTTTTTACAAGATCCTCTATAGCTTTTCTATTAACACCATAACCTTCTTGAAACCTATCAGGAATATAATAGGTATAATTTGTATAGGATATGGCTTTAAAAAACCATATCCAACTTGCACAGCTCATTACTCCATCTACATCATAATCAGAGTATAGAGCTATTTTTTTATTAGCTAGAATACAATCAGCTACAAGGCTAGTAGCATTCTGCAAGGAAGAATCATCATAGACAAGTTTTTGATGAGGTTTAAAATTTCGATTTCTTTTTACA
>CACXFL010000122.1 GCA_902766925.1 uncultured bacterium
CAAAATATTTTCTATATGCTGTAAAATCTAAAAATACTGAAAATACCGATGGTTTCTGTTCTGTAAAAACATAATCTTGAGGATTAGCTGTATCATACTTACTTAACAAAGATTCCATTGATACAAAAGAATAACTTCCTCCTAATGATACTGAAAATAGTTCATTAATATTATATGCAAAAGCCCCACCTACCGCTGCAATTATACTTTTTAAACTAGAATCACTATGTTCTGACCACAGACTATCTAACTTTCCCATTCCCTTAGAATCCACTGCTATAAATTCTACAGCATTAATTCCTACAGAACTTATAGGTGCATAGTTATAAAACAAAGATACTGTAAACTTATTATTCACCCTGTTAAATACTGTTGCTTCTTCACCATTCTGTTCTTCACCACTAACCGATAATATTTTCTCAGTATTAGTTGAAGCAGTATGCTCTAGTTTTATTCTTTTTAGCGCTTTTTCAGATACCTGTACTGTTGCAGTTAACTTCCCTGTTTTTTTAACCTTACCACAAGCAACTCTTTTTAAAGTGTCTGGATTATAAAAACAAACCTTAGACCCTTTTTCAAATCCATCCGATTGAGTTCCATTTATTATTACTGTTTTCTTTTCAGTATTAATTTTTTTCACCGTAGTTTCAGCAGAATATCCATTAGATATAACAAACATACATAGAGCTACCAAACATGTTTTTATACAAATTCTTCCCAGGTTATTTTTCTTCATAGAATCTTCCTACAGTATATAATTATAACCAAAACTAACATTAATTTAACTATTGCCTTATTTATAATCCTTCTTGAATTATAGATAAGATAGTTCCTATTTAATTTTATCACACCGAGTTTTTATAGTGAAGAAGCCCTCTAAATCTATTTACACTATCTACTAAAAATAAATTTTAAAGAATCTTATTTAATTTTTTCCCAAAGTTTATCGTATTGAATTTTATCCAAAATTTTCTATCTTTTCCTATCAACTAAAAATACCTTACCTTTATTAACTATCTTGATTATAACTAAGATCTCTATGATTAACACTTATCAACACATCAGGTTGATTAATCTTAGATAGTCTAGTTGCAAGATCCTCTGCTATACATACACTTCTATGTTTTCCTCCAGTACATCCTACTCCTATTCTTAAAAAGTTTTTACCTTCTGTATAGTATGATGGTATTAGTAAACTATATAAGTTTTCTACAATATCCATAAACTTAGAGTATCTTTCATCCTTCTTAATATATTCTTGTACCTCAGTATCAAGTCCTGTCTTTTCTTTAAGTTCTTCTACAAAATAAGGATTAGCTAAAAATCTTACATCAAATATATTATCAGCTGGATTTAATATACCATGTTTAAATCCAAAACTTGTAACTGATATATATAGATGTCTTCTAACTCCAAACGAAGCATATCGTTCTTCCATAATACGGGCAAGATAATGTGGAGACCAAAACGAAGTATCAAATCTTACATCTGTTACATCAAGTCCTGTACTAAAATATTTCTTTTGAGTTCTGATAGCTGATAGAAGATCTCCACTAGTATCAAGTATAGGGTGTTTTCTTCTAGTTTCTATAAATCTAGTTAAAAGTACTTCTTCATTAGCCCATAAATAAACTACATCTACTTTAAATAAAGAACTTAGCTCCGTTTTATATTCTTTAAGTTTTTTTAATGACAGTTCATCTTTGATATCAAGACCTATACAATAGTTTTTACTCTGATCTTGAGATAGATACTTACAAGTTCCCATCAAAAGATCTATTGGGAGAAGATCTATACAAGAAAAACCCAAATCTTCCAACGATTTAATAGCTACACTACGTCCTGCTCCTGCAAGACCAATGATGATAACAAGGTTTGTTTTTTTTGTGTTATCTTCCACCTATTTATTTATCCCTTCCATATCATTTTAAAGACACACTTCTTCGATTAATAATTGTATAAAACTATACACCTATTTCTGACAGCTTTAAATATATAAAGATTAGAAGTATTTTTTTCTTCTACTTGAAGGAGCTATTCCTAACTGTTCTCTATATTTTGCAACCGTACGTCTTGCAAGTTGCACTCCTTGTTCTTCTAACATTTCTACAATATTTTGATCTGATAGAGGTTTAGCTGGGTTTTCATCTTTAATAAAAGAGCTGATCATATTCTTAACAGATTCACTCGCAACTCCTTGTCCATTAGCAGTCATAACAGAATGAGAAAAAAAGTATTTTAGTTCAAATATACCAAAAGGAGTATGTACGTATTTATTATTGGTAACCCTACTTATAGTTGATTCATGCATTCCTAGATCTTCAGCAATATCTCTTAGTACCATAGGCTTTAGTGCTTGTACTCCATGTTCAAAAAAATCTTTCTGTCTTGCAAGAATCATCTCCGTTACTCGATATATTGTCTTTTGTCTTTGATCTAAACTCTTTATCAATGATGAAGCAGATCTGAGTTTATCCTGAAGATATTCTCTATCCTCACTGTTTAGAGTTTTTTTCTTATCTTTAAAAACTTGTTTATAATCCTTGTTAATCGCAAGTCGAGGAAGTCCATCTTCATTTAAAGCAAGTACCCACTCTTCTCCTAGTTTAAAAACATAGATATCAGGAATAACATACTGAACAGAATCAGTACCAAATTGTCTCCCTGGAACTGGTTCTAGGGATGCTATAGTTTGTACATTAGAAACCACTTCATCAAGATCTATTTTCAACGCTTTAGCAATAGCAGAATAATTCTTTGTTTCTAGATCATGTAAATGATTTTCAACTATCTTTTCTATCACTCCATTTTTTAGTTTAGCATTTCTAATTTGAATCATTAGACATTCTTTTAGATCTCTTGCTCCTACTCCAGATGGTTCTAACCTTTGAATAGTATCTAAAACTCCTTCTATAAGATCCATATCTGCCGATGGTTCCTGTTCTTTTATCTCTTCTAAAGGAAGTCTTAAATATCCTCTTTCGTCTATATTTCCTATAATTAAACAAGCTATCCTATTTTCTTCCTCCGAAAAATCAATTTCTCCTATCTGTGACAGAAGATACTCCTGAAGTGTTCTTGAAGAAGAAACCATATTTTCATAATTAGGAGCTTCTCCTGATGAAGTTCCACTACCACCTGCAGGAGGTAGGGATTCTTTATACCTTGAGAAAGCTTCCCAATCTGGTTCTGGTTTATCATCAAGCTTATCTACAATTTGAGCCTGTTCCATATGTTTATCGATGATAGAAGATTCTGGAGTTTCGCTGATACCTTCTTCCCGAGGAATTTCTTCTAGTACCGGATTCTCTGCTAGTTGTTGTTCAACAAATTCTTCAAGCTCCATCCTTGATAGTTGCAATAACTTTATAGCTTGTTGCAACTGTGGTGTCATAAGTAATTGTTGAGAAAGTTTTACGGTCTGTTTAATATCAAACGCCATATAAACACCCTAACTTAAAGTTTTATGATAGTTCCCGGTTTTTATATTTAAAAATAATACCCCTTTTTATTTTACCATATTTTTATAACTTAAAGTTGGTTCCTAAATAAATTTCTTTAACCTTCTCGTTTTTAGATATTTCATCTGGAATTCCTTCAGCCATAATCTTCCCTGAAGATAGAATATACGCCTTATCACAACTTCCTAATGTTTCACGCACATTATGATCTGTTATCAAAATACCAAGTCCATCTTTCTTTAAATCTTTTATAATTTCTTGTATCTCTTGAACAGTTACGGGATCTATACCAGAAAAAGGTTCATCTAGAAGCAAAAATTTTGGTTTTATTATTAAAGATCTAGCAATTTCAACTCTTCTTCGCTCTCCTCCTGAAAGACTTGCTCCCATACTCTTTGCTATATGAGTTACTCTAAATTTAGTAAGTAACATATCAAGCATAGACTGTCTTTCATTATGAGGAACTTTAACTACCTCCATAATAGCTAATAAATTATCCTCAACTGACAGTCTTCTAAATATAGAAACATTTTGAGGAAGATAACTTACCCCACTTCCTGCTCTAAGATGCATAGGAATCCTTGAAATATCCCTACCTTCTAAACTGATAGTTCCACTATCTGGATACAAAAGCCCAACAACCATATAAAAACTTGTAGTTTTTCCAGCCCCATTAGGTCCTAAAAGTCCAATAACCTCTCCTGGACCCACACTAAAAGACACACTATCAACAACTTTTCTTCCCTTAAAGCTTTTACATATCTTCGTAGCTACTAACCTGTTTGACACTTCTTGACCCATACTAAACTCTTTTTCTTTTTATTTTTCCGAATCTTCCTGCATCTTAGATTCTAGTATTCCTTCTACCTTACTTACTGTTACCATTCCTGAATCCACATCATAGGATATAGAAGTTCCTCGTATTACATCAATTTGTTTCCATACGATGGGATTCTCCGTTAGAAGTATCTTTCTCTTTTTAACATAAAATACAGCTTTACCACTTTTAGCAGAGATTTGTTCCTGACCTGATCCTTTTTGAATATATACATTACCACTTGCTTCTGCTCTTACCACTTGAGAATTATTATCAAAATAAATTATAGCCTCATCAGAAGTAATTAATAAATCCCCTTGAGTAAGTTTTACTTCTTTTTTTAAATCAATATACTTATTATTTCTATCAGCTTTAAGACTTGAAGCTTCCCATTTTAATTTTGTTTCTGGTTTAGTTCCTCTTTTCCCTGATTTTACCTGTTTCTTTTTATCCTGCTTTCCAGGTTGTGTATTATTAACTCTACCGTTTTTAACTGTAGGAGGAACAAGACTTTTATGTCTGTCTTGTTTTAATACAGGAGTATTTTTTTTAGGATTTTGTTCTGACTTTTTTATCTTGTTTTGTTCTTTAAGTAAAAAAGGCTCATCATCAGGAATTTGACTTTCTTCAATATCTTCTAAGTCTGCTCGTAGAACCGATGGAACTAGAAGAACCACACTACATAGTAAAAAAGAATACACAATTTTTTTAATTAATAATTCCATTCTTTTACATCACCAGTAACAAACGAGTCTATTTGTAACACATCCGTTTTCATATCATACAAAAATCCGTTTTTTGTGTAAATAGAAGTATTAGCATCAATCACTGAAGAATTAGTATCTGAGGATAATTTATCTTGATCAAATACGATCTTTTCACTCTTTAAAAACCTATCTTGTTTACTACTCATTCTAACTGAAGAGTCTATAATAGCATAACTTATTTTTTTCCCAATCTCACTTACATACCCTTCTTGTTTCCCTGAGTCTGTCACAAACTTCACTTCAGCATGATTTGAAGAAATCTCACATGGAGAAAACTTCCCATCCTCTTCTAAATCACTATAATGCACTACAGAAAAAAATTCAGCATCTAGGTTTTCTCTTATTACCCCTAGTTTTGAGCTCATAGATTTTACTACCTGATCTCCTTTATACTCTATAAATTCAAAATCCTCTAACTCAAACCTCGACCCTACAAGATCTTCTCCAAAATCTAGATATGATCCTCTTTTTTGAATCGTTAAAATTAGACTCATAATTATAGCTGAAAGAAATACTCCTATGACTAATTTCTTTATCATTAACCACTAACCTCCATGGTTATATCCGCTTTTTTACTATCATATCCAATCTTTATAGTTTGATGTTTACTAGAAGTTTCTTTGTTCAGACTATTCGTAATAATGAGTTCAGCAACCTTATTTTCTATAGTTTGTTCTACTCTTCTTTTTAAAGGTCTAGCTCCAAAATTATAGCTATCCATTCCTTTAACAATAAAGTCTTTAACTTCACTTGATACTTCAAGCTCATACCCAACTTCCGTTAATCTTTGTTTTAAATCTTCTAACTGAATGTCAAGTATTTTATAAAGCTCTTTTTCTCCTAATCTATTAAAAATAATAATTTCATCTAACCTATTTATAAACTCTGGTTTTAAAAACTTTCTGACCTCTGCCATAACAGCTGAACGTTCATCTTCATTATCCTCATCAAGATGAGATCCTAATCCTACTGGACGTTTTTTATCTACAAGTATTTCAGATCCGATATTTGAAGTTCCAATTATAATAGCATTTTTAAAACTAACTCTTTGTCCTTCTCCATCAGTAAGATGCCCTTCATCAAGTACTTGAAGCAGTAGGTTAAATACATCAGGATGAGCTTTTTCTATCTCATCAAACAACACTACAGAATATGGTTTTTGACGAATCTGTTCAGTAAGTTGACCTCCTTGACCATATCCTACATATCCTGGAGGTGATCCTATAAGTTTAGATGTATCATGTCGTTCCATAAGCTCTGACATATCTATTCTTATAATTTTATCCTCTCCATCCATAAGTTCTTTTGCTATAGCTTTAGCTAACTGAGTCTTTCCTACTCCTGTAGGGCCAAGAAATAAAAACGAAGCTATTGGTGCATTTCCTTTTCTAAGTCCTGCTCTATTTCTTCTTATAGCATTAGCAACAGATACGAGTACATGATCTTGACCTATTACCTGAGTTCTAAATTGAGACTCTAAAGCAAGAAGCTTTTGAGCTTCTGTTTCCATAATTTTATTTGCAGGAATACCTGTTTTCTTACATATAATATTAGCAATATCTTCGGAATCTATCTGATTTTTAGGTTTACCTTTGTTTTCAGCTAGATCTTTTTTTTCACGATCTTGTTGCATCTTTTTAATTTGATCTTCTAGTTGAGATAACCTCATCTGATATTCAGCCATTTTTTCAAAATTTTGTTCGCTAAATGCCTGAGACTTTTTTTCCAAAAGTTCATGTCTTTGACTTTCTTTCTCTCTAATTTGAGGTGGAGTATATACTACTTCCATCCTCTTTAAAGAACCTGCTTCATCAATCAGATCTATTGCCTTATCCGGTAGAAATCTTTCTTGGATATACTTATCTGACATAACAGCAGCGGATTCTATAGCAGAATCAGTATATATCACATGATGATGTTCTTCGTATTTATCCTTAAGTCCTTTTAAAATATCTATAGTTTGAGGAACCGTTGGTTGATCCACTTGAACTATCTGAAATCTTCTCTCCAGGGCCTTATCAGAAGCTATATACTGTTTATGTTCCTTAATAGTAGTAGCTCCTATACACTTTAAATTTCCCCTGGCAAGTGCAGGTTTTAACATATTAGAAGCATCAAGTCCTCCTCCACTTCTTCCGGCTCCTACTACAGTATGTAGTTCATCAATAAAGAGAATAATGTTTCCATTAGACGAGGATACCTCGTCTATTACATTCTTTAACCTTTCTTCAAACTCCCCCTGCATTTTAGCACCAGCAATCAAAGATCCCATCTCAAGTGAAAGGATCCTTTTATGTAAAAGATATTCTGGAACATCCCCAGAAACAATCTTTTGAGCTAATCCTTCAACAATAACCGTTTTTCCTACCCCAGGTTCTCCAACCAACACCGGATTATTTTTCTTTCTCCTAGACAATATTTGAATCACTTGTTTAATTTCTTCTTCTCTACAAAGTACTGGATCTAGTTCTCCACGTCTAGCAAGTGCCGTAATATCTGTGGTATATTCCTCAAGAGAAGAGGATTTATTTTCTCCATCCTTTTGAGTAATTTTACTATCTCCTCTAATATTCACCAAAGCCTGCCTGCACTTATCATAGTCAAGACCTACATCCATCAAAATGCTTCTAGTTGTTGGGATATCCTGATTAAAACAAGCTAAAAATAACCCCCCGGTTGTAATATAGCCATCTTGAAGATGTTTTCTTTCAATATCAGCTACTTCAAACAATCTAACAACATCTTCACTAGCTCTTATATTTAGCCTAGAATCATAATTATCTATCTCTGGTAGCATCTGTATATTTTGTAACACCCTGTCTACTATCTCAGATCTAATATTTGCAGAATCCATTTTAAGTTCATCCAAAATTCTAACAACTATCGAATCTTTATCATCGATTAGAGACATCAAAATCATATCAGAAGTTAGAACCATCTTTTTATAATTGGTAAGTTCTGTGACAGCTGATTGAACAACTTCAGCCACCTTTAAAGTTGAGTTTTTTAAAAATTTTTGCATATTTATCCCCCTTATTAAGATAGTAAGGCTTTTTTTCAAACTGTAAAGAGAAAGCAATTTATTTTTTTATTATATATTGTTTTATCCTTTCACGAAAGATTGTCTGAGTTCCCTCAAATATGTTATCCTATTACTACAGTAATTTGATTTTCTACACTCTAATGGAGCAAGCCGTGACTGATAAACCTTTTGATATATATTCTGTCTTAAAAGAAGAAACTAAAAAAAGATGTACTATTGTAAATATAGAGACTCAAGCTTCTCAATTTACTCCGGTAAAATCAGAACAATTTCTTCTTTTAAAAGAAGTATCTTCCATAGATTTTAGTATCTATTTTAGGATTGAAAACTATGCTATAGAATATATAAAAAAGGATGAACTTTGTGCTAAATATCTTGATGAAATATGGTCTTCTTTCACTAAAAGTAAACGTCCTACTGATATCTGTATTCTAAAATCAGATTTTGATCTTTTTCAACGTGTTATCAGTGAAGCACAAGTTAAAAAAATAAACGCTCTGGTTACTAAACACCCAGAACTCGATAAAAAGGTTCTTGCTTCATTCCTAGATTTAAATGGAGCTTCTCAACTTATAGTAAAAGGCGGTATTAACCAACAAACTGCAAATAAAGTTCGTTCTCGTGTATCAGAGATGATTCAAAACGTAATGAATAACGATAAAACCCTTGCAACTATAAGCAAAATGATAACGATAGATCCCACTTTATACGATCATAGTACCTCTGTATCTATGTTTGCTTCCATGATTGCAGGTAATTGTATTACTTCTCCTCTACCTAAAGATCAGGTTGAACTTATCGGTGAAGCTGGTCTTTACCATGATGTCGGAAAATTTAGAATTCCAAATGAAATTCTAAATAAGCCTGGTAAATTTACTCCCGAAGAATTTGAAATTATGAAAAAACACACAGTCTATGGTAAAGAGGAACTTGATAAAATTATAGCTGAAGGAGTAGATATTAATCCTTTAATTTCAACAATAGCCTGTGAACACCATGAAAAAATGAACGGGAAAGGTTATCCTTATCAGAAAAAAGGAAAAGCTGAAGATAATCCTGAGGAAGGAATTCATCTATATTCTCGTATTATGTCTATAGCAGATATTTATTCTGCTCTTTTAATGAAAAGGGTATATAAAAATGCTTTTACCCCTCAGGATGCTATAAAAATCATGACAAAATCAGCAAGTGAGGATTTAGATGTTCCTATCTTTACTTCCTTTGTAGATAAGCTTCTAAAAAGTTTTGATAGTATACCTGAAACAAAGCAACAACGTTAACAATCCTTTTATTCGATACATAAAAAGATAGCTTACTAGATTTAGTAAGCTATCCACTTTATTAAATACCACTATTTTATCATCTTATTGAAAGAGTAAATTTATCTGCTGTAAATACCGGTTCTAACTGTTCACTATCCATAGGATGTTTATATTCAATCTCTATATTTACAGGTATTCCAGATTCTTTCATAACTTCTATGGTTGTATTAAACAAAGATAAACTTGTAAAAACCACTTTTCCTTCTGTATTTTCTTGGTTTAATCCTTGTATATATGTATTAATCTTACTAGATAATACTGCATTCATTTCTTCCTGTGCATCTTTAACCCAAGATGATCCTCCTAATTTTAACCAGGTATCAGATATAGTAGAGCTATCCGATAAAGAAAGACTACCGTTTTTATGATTACTTAATGGAAGAACCGCACTTTGTAAAGAAGGTGGTAAAGAAACTAGTTCCGCCGGAGGTACAATAGGAATAGTATCAAAGCTTTTATGTTCTTTTGCTGCCTGAGTATTTCTTGCTATTTTATTATTTAATCCATGAACTATATCCTGTAACCTATTAATATTTCCCTGAACTTCTTCTGTGGCCTTATCTGCAAGTTTTACTATAACTTGTGTTTTCTTTTCCAGTGTATCTAATCGATATGAAAAAAATCCTTTAGATAAAACCTGATTATAATCTTTGATATCTAAAAGCATTAAATATAATTTTAGAGGGTATGATAATTTACTTGCTTGATAGTTTGGTATCAGTTTATCTGGTTGAGCTTCTTCACTTGTTAGATAAAATTTAAAGATAAATCCAATTAATACCTCTGGAGGAACATCTCTAAATTTAAGGGTTTCATATACTTTATCTCCTATTTTATAACTTCCAGATGTTATTAAAAACTGATCCTGATGTTTACTAATAGAGGAAATAAATTGTTGCCATTGATTAACATAATTAAATTCTAACTGTATGTTTGAATTATTATCTGAATTATTAACATTCGATTTTGTTAAAAGCGTGGATTTTTCATCTTTTCCAAAAACACTGTACTTAAATATTGACTCATCAACTATATTTTTTCCTTGATGATAAACTCCAAATTGTACATTTAAACTTGGATTTCTATCTAAAAATTCATAAAATTTAGTATTTAAATTTTCAACATTTAAAAAACTTATCTCCTCTTCTTTGTTAAGATCTACTCTTTCCTCTTTTAAAAACATTGATGTTTGATTTGTTGAATTTGATATTATCGGTATATTTTGATTATCTTGTCTATCAATATTTTTAACATCATCTCCACAAGAACTTACAATTAGTTGTAAAAAAAACATTACATATAACCAGATATTTCTTTTCTTAAAATTTTTTTTCATTCTAAATCTCCTTTTCTATTTATAAAGACCTATAGTCAAGCTATTTGCAGTAAAAATAGGTTCCATTCTTTGATCCTCAGAAGGATATCTATACTCAATCTTAATTTTTATTGGCATACCACTTTCTTCCTCTACTTCTAGATAAGTATTAAACATCTTAGAATCTGCATTATTCAAAAGCACTGATTTATTCTTTTCAACTAAATCTGATCGTAAATTTTCTTTCATTAAATACTTAATGTATTCATCTACTTCAATTTGATTCACATCTGATAAAAACTTATATGGATCTATTTTTTTTCCAAGGTCTAATATGTCCCACAGATATTCAGTTTTTTCTGTATAATTAAAATTAGGTTTTTGAGACTTATCCCAAAATTCTACATAATCAGTTATCATTAGATCCGGAGCTTCTTTTATCTCTTGAGGAATATATACGAAGTTATCTTTAAATATCCTTTTTTCAACTCCTCCTTCTTTTATAATAGTTGGAGAACTATTTACTTTAGTTAAATTTTGATTTAAATAATCAATCATTCCTTTATATCTATTTAGTATCTCTGTAACCTTATTTGAATTAATACTTCTAAACTTATTTTTTGCTTCTACTTCTTCATTTAAATAGTCTATATTTTTGAATAAAAATCCTTTTGAAAGATATTTTCTATGTTCATTAATATCCGCCAATATCAAGTAAAGTTTAATTGGATAAGTTAGATTTTTATCCTTAAAATTAGATATCATCTTATCTTGTTGAAGATCACCCTGATTAAGAAAAAAGTTATTGATAAAACTAATAAGAATAGATGGAGGAACATCTTTTATAATATTGGTTTTATAATTTTTTTCTTCAACTTTAAATTGTCCTTGTTTAATTAAAAAGTATTCAGGATGTTTTTTTATTAATGATATAAGTTTTTGCCACTTTTCTACAGTATTTAAATCTATTTCAATTTCTTCTTCTTTAGATTCTGATGAGACTATTTTTATTTTTATTTTATCTTCTGTTTTCCCATCGAAATTATATTTATATATAGCAATACTATTATTAGGATTAATTTGATTATACACATCAAATTTAAGGTTTAGACTTGAACTTTGTTCTAAAAAATTAGAGAAACTTTCTTTATTATATTCTGGTAATATCTCTTTTTTTTCTACTAGATTTTTCTGATTTTCTTCATGAACTTCTTTATCCATTACTGGTATTTCATGTTTATTTTGAGGAATTTTTTCATCAACTTCATCTGTATTACCACCACACGAATTTATGAATAGAACAGTTCCTAAAATAAAATACAAACAACCCCATTTAAATTTAATAACTTGTTTCATGTCTCCGGTCTCCATTAAAATAATTATTATTCTTATCTCTACCTAGTTCTTTCTATAATTCTATTTATATATTAGATTCTGTTATTTCGATTGATTTAAATTGTTGATGATTTTATTTTTTGATGGAACCTATAAAATTTAAATTTAATAGTGAGTCATAAAATATGACAACATATCTTCCTTAAACATAGCTCCATCTATAAATTCATTTATTACATGATATGATTCCCTTGCTTTATCAGATCTAGTTGGATTAGATAGATCATCAAGAATTCTTCCTAATTTTCCTGTTCCGGCTTCTCTTCTATGTCTAATTCTTATATCTAATTCTGATAGAATATTAAGTTCTCCTGCTTTTTTTGTACCTAATCCAAAAATTCTTTCATGTCTTAGTTTCTTTTCTTCAGGTGAAAATCTTGGCCAACTTCCATAATCAAAATTTTTATCCAATTTACTCCCTACAATTTTATTCCCAGTTTGTATTGAATCCATTCTTGCATTAAGTTCATCAACCTCCTGTTGATATTGCCTACTAGCCTGTTCTCTTGTATCTATGTAATGAGTTGAATAATAAAAAGTTACTCTTCTCCCAATCATTCCGATAGTATGAACATTATCCTGTAAAAACGCATTAAATTCCTCAAGACCTGTCTCATATGTATTTTTAAGTTCATCTAATTTTTGTTTTCTAACCTCCATAACAGCTTTACTAATCGCATTTTTATTCTCTATGGATTGTTGTACTGCCTTATCATGTATGCTATTAAGCTCTGTTTCATTCTGATCAAAAGTAGCTGCTAGTTGTCTATATTTATTTGAATATTCTTGTATTTGAGATTGTGCTTCATTTGAAGCAAGTAGTGCTTTATATCTTGTTTTCTTCTTTTCATCAATAACCTCATCTACTAAATCTTCTCTATATTTTTGATCTAAAAAATCATACGAGAATGTTTCAAATTCTTCTGCTTGTTTTTTATTTGTATCATAACTATATTTATCTTCAGTCTCGTTATATAATCCTACTCCTTTGTATCCTTGGTTAGTGTTTTGTAATATCTGCCATTCAGATTCAGTTATAGAATCTGAATCCTGTGCATACCTACTTATTATTTCATAACTAATATCTGAGGTAGTTTTCACTGAATCTGTTTCAGTTACATCTTGAATATATTTTTTCTTATTAATATCAATATCTAAAAGATATTCATCAACCTTAGAACTATATCCGCTGGTAAGTTCCGCTATAAAACCAGATCCACTGTCTTCATCTTCTTTATCCCTTAGATCAAAATCCTTAGGATTCTCCTCTTCTATCGGATAATCTACATCCGATCCACAAGATGATAAAAAAATTAATACTCCAAATACTATTCGTTTAATTACATTTATATATTTCAAACTTAACATATTAGACGCTAACCCTTAATCGATAATCTTTCCTTCTGTCTTCTAATTTACCTTAACTTCACCAAAACAAGTTGATTTAAATTGTCCTCATTTATTTATTTTTTCACTTACCCAAAAGATTATTACTATTAATAAATCCCCTTAATATCATTGATGTTTTTCCGACAAACTTTAGTCTTTGTTTCTTGACCATATGATTAAAATGTAGTATATCTACGCTTAAAATTTTCTCTTGTTTTTTGGGGTTACAGTTTGATTGATATGAACAAATTTATCTTAAATTTAGTTTTTATTTTTTTATTTTTACTGATACCTAACTCTTTGGTATTTGGAGAATCTGATTGTTCTTCTATATTTGCGGAACTTTTTAATAATTTTACAAAGAAATCTTTAAAACTAAGTAAGAAAGATACTCGTCATTTACTATCTTTACCCTCTTCGTATTCTAGATTTTCTTTTTTTACTAAATTAACTCATAAAAGTTCTAATCTTTTTCACGGTAACTTCTATGCTTCTAATTCACTATCACCTTATCCCGTACTTCCTATTGAAGGAGTTTTTATAAAAAATGTTTCTCTATCTCCTGTGTATTATATTACAAAACTTCCTACCAAATCTTCTTCTCATCTAGAACTCTTAAAAAGATTTCGTAAATCTCCAGCTCTTGTCCAGGAAATGAAATCTTTTATAAAAGAGATAATTCTTAGTTTATGTATACCTCAAATTAAAAATCAAATTACTTTTACTCAAAAAGAAATTTTTTCTCTTGTAATGGGATCTTTATTTGTTCTCCCTCGTGTAAGTGAATACTCTTCCTTATATACTTTATTTAATTATTACCCAGAGTTAAAAGATACCTTTGTAGAAATTATAACTGGAATAGCGTATAAACAAGTTACTAATATCTATATCAAACCAATTCTTGGGATCAATGTTGGTGATTCTCTAAAAATTCCTCAAGATAGTCTTCCAAAAAAAGAAGATGCTATTCTTGCTTTTTTATATCAGGATAAATATATTCCTGTGACCAATAATGAATTTTTTTTCTCAAAACTAAGGCCTGGATTCATATCTTTGGATATAAAACATTTGCTTAACTGTGAGTTATCTTCATCATCGGATCAGTCTGATTTGTCTTCTACAGTTAATAAAAAACAAAAATCCTTACTTAATACCTTATATATGTTTCATACTACAAGTATTTCTGATCCAATAATTCTAGACTTTTTATATCCAATTTCAAAATCCGTAATTACTATAAATAACTTTTTAAAATCTTCTTCTGATTCCATTTCACGATGCTCTGCTGTAATTGTTTCCCACAATACTGTTTTATCAGCTGCACATTGTCTAGAAGATTCTCTTTTTGTCTTCTTCAAACCTCCTAACAAAAACGTAGTACATGCTAAGGAGGTATATATTCATCCGGACTATACTCCTTCTTCTGTATTAGATAAACACGATTTTGCTATGATAAGATTTCCAGATGGAACTTTTGATGGATTTGATTTTGTTCCAATTAATACCAACCTTCCTGATAATCACGAGGATCTTATAATAGTAGGAACAGAAGGAAAATTTGATATAAAAAAAATAAATTTAGAGAAAAAAATTATTCCATCATTAGATTTTATCAAGGAAAATAGTGATTATAGTCCTGATATTATTGTAACTTCCTCCAATAACAAAACTTCTCCATTAGCCGAAGGAGATTCTGGTGGAGCTGTATTTAATAAAAATAATGAACTTGTAGCTATTCATTTTGCTTCTGTACCTGAAGATTTTGATTATAACTATGATTTTCATGCTTCAATGAAAGCTAATCTTAGTTTTATACGAAGGGTAATTGAAACTCATCCTGACACAGACTTTGGTCTCAATCTAATTAAATAATTTAAATCATTTATCTTATTGGATGGTTAATTAGTACTATTTGAATCTGAGTTTATTCCCGTACTTCCCATACTCAATCCCACTCCATCAGAAATATCAGATGGGAAATTTAGGATAAACTTATTAGGATTAGTAACTACCCCATTTACTACTACTTCATAGTGAAGATGTGGTCCTGTAGTTCTTCCAGTCATACCAACAGTAGCTATTTGTTCTCCTCTAACTACACGTTGTCCTGGAACTACCATATTTTGAGAAGTATGGCCATATCTCGTAACGATACCATAGCCATGAGCTATCATTAAGAAATTTCCATATCCAGATTTTTTACCTTCATATATAACAACACCATCCGCAGGAGCATATACCGGAGTCCCTATAGGAGCTGCTATATCTAAACCTTGGTGCATTTGTTTTATTCCAGTAAATGGAGATACTCTATGACCAAAAGGAGAAGCTATCCAACCACTGGTAGGAGCGATGGAAGGAACCGAAGATAGAAGTGACTTTTGACTGGAAAGTACCGATAGAATTTTTTGAAGATCTACCACTTGAAGTTCAGCTTCTATCTGAACATCTTTTAAATCTACAAAACTACTTTTAAGCATCAGATCATCTAGATTCATACTCATATGAGAAGAAGAAAGAGCTTCCTCTTTCAATCTCTTTTTAGCTATCTCATATTCTTCTGCATTCAATGGTCCTATAGCAAGTTGGTTCATACCTGTAGATTTAGTTACTTTGTTTACCTTAACATTAGTTATTTGAGTAAGCTTTTGAGTATAATCTTGAACTCTCGCTAAAGATTCCTTAACTTCTTTTATATTACTTACAAGGGCTCTGGCTTCACTTTTAATCCCTTCGTTTTCAGCTGCCATCTGATTATATGAAAGTCTCATTTGAAGAAGTTGTACATAGTCGTAACACAAAAAACCAATCAGTCCTGCAAACAAAAAACTTCCTACAAATAATATTTTAAATATAACCGTTGGTATCCCATACTGTTTAGTAGGGGAACAACTGTCTTGAATAATCATTACTGTGGTTTTTTTCATAAACTAATTTCCTAATCTTCTAATTCCATTCTGACCCAATTTACCACGTATTAAAAATAATTCCGTAGGTTTTTTTTTCCTACTAGTAACTCTTTCTTCTATTTTTATTATCGCCTATTGTAATAAAGTATTTAATAAAATCTTATTTTTTATAAAAAAAAACAACTTTCTCCATCCTAATTACGCCTAAGCTTTCCTCTATTTCTATTACAGTTTCTCACTTTCCCCTGTTTTTCTATATTTGATAATTATTTGTAATTTATAATTAATTATCCATTATTTTCTTTTTTTTAAATTTTCTTCTACTCATTAAAAACCAGGTATTTCTATTTTTGATTATTTTCTTCTCTTTTTTAAGGATCTTCTATTTTCCAACCTCAATTTTCACAACTATGACTGTAATATTATCATTTCCTCCTCTGGTATTTGCAAGTTGTACTAAAGCATCTGAAGCATTAAGTTCTTTTTCTACTACCATTTTTGATATTTCCTCATCCACAACCTTTCCATGTAATCCATCAGAACACATTACAAATAAATCACCTTCTTCCAGTTGTAACCACTTAGTGTCTACCTCTTCTTCTTCCTGATACCCAACACTTCTTGTAATTATATTTCTTGCTTGATGATGCTTTGCTTCTTCTTCAGTTAAAATTCCCGCTTTTACTTGTTCATTAACAAAAGAATGATCCGAGGTTATCTGATATATAAATCCAGCTCTTACAAGATAAATTCTACTATCTCCAACATGAGCAACATATCCTATATCATCATGAATAAATAAAACTGATGCGGTAGTTCCCATACCTTTGAGTTGAGGTTGCTCCAATGCTTTCTCATAAATCTTGCAACTTGCATTGTTTATCGCAGTGACAAGTTTTTGTGCAATATCAGTCTTCGATAGTTCTTGATTCTTAGCACTTTTTATATACTGAGAGTACTCTGGAGTAATAGCCTGTTGCATATATGAATGAATTTCTTTAACACAGATACTAGAAGCTATTTCTCCACCAACATGTCCTCCCATCCCATCTGCTACCACATAAAGTTTTAACTGATTATCTGCAAGAAAGGAATCCTGGTTAATACTTCTTACCATTCCAACATCGGTAGTACCTTTTGATTTTACTGTAAACATAAACTTCCTTGTAACCTTGAGATCAACATTACTAGTTTTTCAGTTCTAATTTTACTATAACTACTGGTTTTTTATTATAAAATTTTTCACATTTTTTTCTTATAAGAATTCTTATTTCCTCTTTTAACTTATTTATGTCAAATACTGTAGAGGTCGATTGAATCTTTGTACCTATCTTTGATATGATATCTTCATGAAGTTTGTTTTCCATTGGTAAAAGTCCTATCTCTTCTAAACTACAAGGAACTAACCAACCTTTATTTTTAAAAGAATATACCCCATAGAACAATACCAACCCCTGAGACGCTATTTTTACCCTCTGCCTTATAATATCCTTGGATAAAATATGAAATGAATAGGAATCAATAAAATTCATCTCTAATTCTACGGTTGCTACTTGAACTAATTCCTTGTCTGTTACCTCCATAGCAGTCCCTGATTCTATGATCTGTGATCCTTTTCCCATATCCGTGGCTATCTTTGAGGTATTCCATAGTTGTTCATAAGACCCATGTACTGGAATAACTACCTTAGGATTAAGTTCTCGAATTAAAGATCGGATATCTTCTTCCCCCGCATGTCCACTTCTATGATAATCCCCAGAAGGATAAATCCTAGCTCCTTGCTTAACTATTTTATCTTTAAGTCTTGCTACAACTTTCTCTCTTCCTGGAATTATTCTAGAAGAAAAAACAACTCCATCATCTTGAGTTATTTTTATATTTTTACATCTTCCTTCAACAATTCTATAGAATCCCGATAGGTATTCCCCCTGACATCCAGATGAGAGGACTACAATATTTTTATTCTTTACCCCTACATCTTCTACAGGAATAAAATATTTCATATCCTCTTTGGATAAAAGATTTAACCTCAAAGCTATTCCAACAGTTTTTAACAGCCCTGTTCCAACAAAACTGTAGTGACGTTTAAGATCAGAACATGCAGTTATTACCGATTTAACTCTTTCAAAATTAGATGAAAAAGTTGTAATAATAAGTTTTGATTTAGAATGTTTTTGTATCAAATTTTTTAAATTTGATACAATCTGCCTCTCACTTATATCTTGTTTTTGTTTGTGTGAGTTTGTACTATCAACAAGAAGATAATCTACATTTAATTTTTTATAAAAATTCTTTTTATTAAATCTAAAATCTCCCGTATGAAAATACGTGTGATTTTGACTCTTTATACATAGTCCAAAACTTTGGGGAATAGAATGATCTAAAAAGAAAAACTCTATCTTTACCGATTTAATACTTAGTACCTGTTTTTGAGATACTTCATATATATTATATTTTTGATCTAATAATAATTTTGTCTTTTTTTGTTGAAGTTCTTTTTTAGGACTTTGTCCTGGAAGAAGGAGACTCTCCTGTAATTCTATTTCCTTGTTGCCTGTTTCTTCATCTTCAGTTCCTTCCATTTTATTGTACATTAATTTATACAACAGAAGTTCTTTAGTCCATGCAGAACAATAAACTTTGATCTGAGGATATCGTGATAAAATATAAGCAAAGGCTCCTATATGATCCTCGTGTCCATGAGTTATAATTATTGCATCCGGAACCGTTACCTCCTCAAAAAAATCCTCCACTTTAGGAAACAGTCCATCTACTCCAATATTATCATAATCAGGAAACATTACCCCGGTATCTATAAGAATATGGGTTCCACACATAATAAAAGAGCTCATATTCATACCAAATTCCCCACATCCTCCGTGAGGTATAATGTAATCTTTATTATTTTTAAAAATAGATTCTTTTTTTCCCATCTGTTATTGACCTAACATTTTCTGTGATTTCTTTTTATTCTTTTTGAATCTATAGAAACTATACTTGCTTCATAATACCTTCATATGGTTCTTTTATAAACATAAAATTATCAAATAATTCAAAAATAAACTAAATTTTTGTTTACTCTTTTTTACTTATTCTTATAATAATTCATCAACAAAAAACCCTTATTTTTAAGTATTTTTTCATATTTTTTACTATTTTTTTTCAAATCTTGCTGTTACAATTCTTGCGATACTAAAGATAGATTTCTGCCATCGCTCTTGATAGTCAAGAGAATGGGTAGGATCGTTATGTTTTCCTAAGGAGGAAGATGAATATGAGTATGAAGGTTCGTATACAGTTGTGTGTGATGGTGTTCTTGGAGTTTTTTATTTGGGGTGGATGGCTTGTGACTACCTCGAATTATTTAACTACGATAGGTTTTTCAGGGACTGATATAGGTACTGCTTATTCTATGAATAACATAGCAGCTATTGTCTCTCCTTTCTTTATTGGAATGATCGCTGATAAATTTTTCTCTGCACAAAAAGTTTTAGGTGTTATGCACCTTCTATCCGCAGTATTTTTAATTTTAGCTGCTAATACAACAGATGTTTTCTCATTTACTTTCTACATTTTAGCTCACTCTTTATGTTATATGCCTACTTTGGCTCTTATCAACTCAATCTCTTTCCACCAAATGAAAGATCCAGGAAAAGAATTCCCACCTATAAGAGTTTTAGGGACTATAGGTTGGATCGTTGCTGGTTGGGTTATAACTTTACTTAAGGCTGAACAAACCAATATTCCTTTAATTATGGCTGCTGTTGCTTCAGGTGTTCTTGGTATCTATGCTTTCACGTTACCAAATACTCCTCCTGATAGAAGCAAACAAACTTCTTTTGGGGATATTCTTGGAATTAAAGCTTGGTCTCTTTTAAAGGATAGATCTTTCTTTATATTCTCATTAGGTTCTTTACTTATTTGTATCCCTCTTGCTTTCTACTACAACTTCACAAACGTTTATTTAACAAACGTTGGTATGCCAAACCCTGCTGGAATTCAAACCCTAGGTCAAATTTCAGAAATGGTATTTATGATTTTGATGCCTTTCTTCTTTGTTAGACTTGGCGTTAAAAAAATGATTGCTTTTGGTATGCTTGCTTGGGTTTTAAGATACATCTGCTTCGCATTTGGTGCTAGTGATACCGTTACCTGGATGATCATCACAGGTCTTGTTCTTCATGGTATCTGCTATGACTTCTTCTTTGTTACAGGTCAAATTTATGTTGATAAATTTGCTCCACAAGATGTTAAATCATGTGCTCAAGGATTCGTTACTCTTCTTACCTACGGTGTTGGTATGACGATCGGTTCTTTGGTTTCAGGACGTCTTGTTGATATGTGTACAACAGTTTCTGAAGAAGGAGAAAAAGTATATAACTGGCTTCAAATTTGGTTGATTCCAGGATGTATTGCTCTTGTAGTTCTTATTATGTTCTACATGTTATTTAAAGATGTAAAAACAGAAGAAGCTAAATAGGCTATATCTGTTTTATTCCGTAAA
>CACXFL010000123.1 GCA_902766925.1 uncultured bacterium
ATTCTACAAAACTATAGAATTAGTTGAATCTAAACTTAAATCTATTGAAGTTGAAGAAGACGAAGAATGGTAATCAAACAAAAAATCCTGGAGCGATAAGTTCACCAGGTAACCGACTTCTATTAATTTAGGAGTTGGTTTATTTTTCTAATCATAGAAACGTAAATTAATCTTATTGCCTTATATATTATTAAAGTGAACAAGAAACAAAAATTATTTTAAAGGAGGCTAAAAAAAATGAAAACATTTTTGTTAATTGTTTTGATCTGCTTGGTTATATACTTTTTGATCGGCGAAACAGAAAGATCGAGAAATAACAGAAAAGGTCTATTTGAAGGAGCTTGCTCCTCTGTAGATTTTATTTTCTCTGATCTAGTTCTAAATGGCTTAAAAGTAATTGGATGGATCGTTACATTGCCATTTTGGTTAATCGGCAATGCCTTAACAGGCAATATGAATTACGGTCTGTTGTTTGTAATTATTGCTATTGTAGCCTTTTTATAAACTACCGTAAACTGATTACAAATGTATATATATTATTAAAATGAAGACATAGAAGAATAAAATTTAACTTTCTATGGTACTTCGATGAAAGCACCCGAAATTCCTTATAAAGGAAGCCTGGTACTAAAGAGTACATCATTGAAAAATGATTGAGGTGTTTCAATGCAGAAATGCATCTTTGTCGGTTAATATAGTTTTAGTAATTATTGTACTATTAAACAAAGTTACAATTTCTATGCTTAATGCATGAAATTTAAGTGAGGTAATTATGGCAAGAAGAAATTTTGATGCTACAGGATTCTGCAGTTTTAATGGAGTACAGCATGTCAGTCAATATGCAGCAGCACAAGACGGAGTTGTAACAAACTTCTCAAAGGGAGCATTGACAATAGGTGCTAGATTGTCAAATCTTGGAAACAAGAATGTCAACCAAGCAATAGATGATAGACATTTAGCTGCAGGATGGAGAATCTGTGGTATTAAGTTGAAAAAACAATCAGATGCAGATAAGGCAATGGCAGAATTGGTAAAGCATGGTGCTATGACTTACAAGGAACAGGCTGATTGCGTAGCAGCATTCGAGGATGTCTATTTTCATAGACAGTGCCCTGACATGAATATCATTGACGAGACAATTGGGAAATATCCTAATTTAGCAAGACCATTGTCTATGATCAAAGCAGTGCTTGGCTGCTAATAAATAAATAAAAAATCCTGAGCCGAAGATCAGGTAACCGAGATTCAATGTTAAAGGTGAATCAAAAAGGCGTGGTGTTTAAATAACATTGGGTCTCGGTTTTTTTCTAATCATAGAAACTCATAATCCGTATAAGCCTTGTATAATATTATATATTATTAAGGTGATAGATACAAACAGGGAGTAATTAAATTTACTCAGTCTTTCATTGTAAAGAAAGTGAAAGGAAGTCTTGGTTTAAAAGTTAAAATTAGTTTAATAGATATAACCGAAGATAAACTATTAAATGAAATTAATTTAAGAACTGAGCAGACTATCAAAAATCGGTTCTAGTGTTTGCACATCGACAAGTATCACTGCAATTTTCTATGATTGCAAATTTAACAAAAAGGAGGAAATGTACATGTACTCATTCTATGAAAAATATGAAATACTCCTTCTTCAGAAACTTGAAGACCTCAAAATTGAGATCTATGGTGATGAACTCAAGGAGTTGGACCTAGATGACTGGAATCCTTATTATCTTCCAATAGACTGGATTATATCACCAGAGCTTCGTCAAAAAGTTTGTAGAATAGGTGAAAGCACTCCAACTGAGGAACAAGACTCTGTTATAGAAAATCTAGTAGCTGATTATATCAGTGAAAGAAGATCTAAAATGGAGTTGGCTCAACTTGAGCTTTCTCAAATGAAACAAGCTGAATACCTTGACTACTGGTACGGTGTTCAGTTTGAAATGGAAATAGCATAAATCTATCAAAGAGAAGGTTTAGCCGATCCTTCTTTTTTTGCTTTTCTACGGTACAGAATTGTCTGTTTATTGTATTTATTCCGATATATATTATAATAGTGAAAGGAAGGTATAAATTAATATGGTTATTAAATTTATAAAGAAAAATTTAGAAAATATTCTTATAGCATTATTTGCTATAACTTTATTAGTTATCGCTATTTTCTTAGGAGGCGAGAATATCAAATCCGAAGAATCTTACCTCAGAGCTGAAGCTGAAGTAAGATCAACAATGCTTCAGCAAAAAGATCTCAGCAACGATCTTCAAAAGTGGTATGAAGATCAAAACAAATAAAAATAAAAGGGCTGGCAAACCACACCAGCCCAAGTTTATTTTTTCTAATCATACAAAATCCATATATGCTTAAAGATCTAATATATATTATAAAAGTGATCTGAGTAGGAGAACTTCGTCAACTAGATATTGGAAAGGAGGCTAAAGTAAATTCAGTATCACAGTCGATGTGCTTTGAAAGGTGATTTCACTAAAAAGGAGGTGATATAAATGACTTTAGTTATAAAATATAAAGTAAATAATAAAATATACATAAATAAATTTAAAGTTAATGATATCCTTGTTGATACAGGGATCATCATTAATGAATTATCTAAAGAATATAAAAATCTTAAAATTATTAGTACTCATTGGGAGTACTAATAATTTTCTCCTGAGCTTAATTGCTCAGGAGATTTTTTTCTTAATCATAGTAAAATCAATTTCCGTTTTACCTCCTTAGATTTATATATATTATATAGGTGAATCAAAAAATAAATTGGAGGCAAAAAATATGGATACATTTGTTTTCGGACTTTTATGTGTATCTCCATTCGTAGGTTTCGCTATAGCTTTAATAGCTAAAAGTGGAACTCCTACATATTGGAGACACTAAAAAAATTAACACATATCCAACTTGGGTGTGTGTTTATTTTTTTTGCTTTTATATGGTACAAGATTGTTTTTTATTTCATTATAAAACTTCCGTTAATAAGTGTAAGGATATTATATATTCTTATAGTGAGAGAAGAGAAAATAAATTTTATTGGAGGTATATTATGAATTTTAGATTTTCTTCAAACGGTGTAGTTGTTGTAAAGGAAGGATTGTCATTCAACGATCTTCCTTTAAGTATGAGACTCAACATGTTCAAGAAGTGTAACTTCGATCCTGATAGAATTTGGACAGTGCTCGGTGATGAAGCATTTGCGTTCTTTTATGCAATGAAAGCATTCAGAGAAGCATATATCAAAGGTATAGAGATCGAAAACTTTCAATTCAAACATTACAATGTCACAAGATCAGAAATTGAAGCTGTATTAAAGTAACTTAATTTGCCAAAAAAGGAACTTCCACAGATTTTATAAATTTATGGGAGTTTCTTTTTTTATTTAATTTTCTCACTTTCTAAGGTACAACTTTGTCTTTTTACTCAAAATTTACACCCATAATTTTTTTTGCTTATATATCCTTTAAGCGAACAAAAA
>CACXFL010000124.1 GCA_902766925.1 uncultured bacterium
TCTATCAGCCAACTTCCAGTTGGCTGAACATTTCCACACCCATGTGCAAGTCCAAGCATTTTATCTGGAGATAAATTATAGATATCAAGTACTGCGCTAGTTACTACAGTCTTAAATAAGGAAGCTGCAGGAAATTTAGAATGAAGTAGAGTATGAACCCTATCAGTTCCACTTTCCCATTGAGTTGGAGATCTACCCTGAGAAAAAGCTATGATATTCCCTGTTTTAACATCTACTACTATAGCTCCTGCAATCGGAGAGGCGTTTGCCTTAATATATTTATCAAGTCCTTCTTGCATGAAATCTATGATATTTGTAGTCTTTCTGGACCCTTTGGTAAGAAGTACTCCGTCAGAAAAATCAGGCTCTACTGGGATTTCTACAGCTACTTCCTTAGCTTGAGTCTCACTTTTACTGTCTATCAGTAGAAATACCCCTATAAGAGCGGATATAAATATAATAAAGACTTTTATTTTATAGAAAAATCTAAATATTTTTAATATCTTATACAACAGCCCATCCCTTTTATTATATATCTGTTATAAAAATAACCAGTTATTAAAAACTCCCAACCTCGTAATTATATTATATAGCATTTAAAATCTATCTGAAAGATCGAGCCTGCTATTTTTGTTAAATACCATCAATTTGAGTCTAAAATAATTTAGTTCTAAACAATAATAACGTATTTATATTCTTTGATATTTTAACCCTACCATTTATAATGGTAGGGTTAATGTGTAGTGGGTTTACCCCAAAGAATAAGGACTGGTTGTGGTTTATAGATATTTTTTAAAAGAATTAATTCCTCAAGTATTCATAACTACCTGTGTAGTAGCTTCAATAATAATAGTTACTCAATTTTTTAGAATATCTAGGGTTGTTTCCGAGTTTGGTTTTACCCTTGAAAATATACTACTTCCTTTCTTATTTAATCTTCTTCCTCTTCTTGCAACTATTATCCCTATAGCTTTTTTATTTGCAGTAGTTATTACTTTCGGACGGCTTAACAGCGATGGAGAGCTTACTGTATTTTTTGCAAATGGGATGAGTTTAAAACAGATGGCTCGTCCTGTAGTAGGACTTAGTATTGTACTTTACTTTATCTGTGTGTTCCTAGGTCTATATGTAGAACCTTGGGCTGGCAAAGAGTTTTCTACCTTCTATAAAGTAAACGCTCATACTCAACTTGAAAACATATTAAAAACTCAACTTCAACCTAATATATTTGTAGATAATTTCCTGGATTATAAATTCTATGCTCAACATATAAGTAAAGATAGAACCAGCATGCAAAACATTATTTTATCTTCTTCTAAAAGTTCTCACGGAGAATCTCCTTTTGTAATAATAGCTCCAAGAGCTACTATCTCAGGAAACGTATCTACCCAGGATCTTGGACTAAGTTTTGATATGGGTACTATATATTTTTTCTCCGAGTTTTCTTATTCGGATCTTCAGTCCTTTGATCCTGTTAGTATCTCTAAAGCATTAGAAAAAAACTCTACTAAAATAGTTCATTTTAAAAAATTGGATCTAGATCTTATAAAAATATTTAGAGATAGAATACTAAATCAACGTTCTAAATTTAATGCTGATAATCTTTATCCATCAGAACTTCTACATTATATAAATACTGAAAAACCTTCCCCTACTGAGACTAACCAGAAGGTAATAAAACAATACTACTACGCAAAATTCTTATTTCATCAACGTATTGCTCTTCCTTTCATCATTATTATTTTTGGACTTATATCCCTGGTGGTTTCCATCCAGGATACTAGAAAAACAAGAAACACCTCATACCCTGCTGCTATTGCTACCCTGGTACTTGGATACTGTATTTTAATGTCTGCTAAAGGTCTTTCTGTTAAAGGATTAATTCATCCTGCCATAGCTTTATGGATACCATTATGTCTTTTACTGATGATAGCTATATTTTTGTTAAACTATAAAAATATTCTTCCTATCTCATGTTCTATGTTTAGTAAAGAAGGTATTAATCTTTTAAAAGAAAGACGTCGTAGTAGATATAAATCAGGACTCAGATTTTTGTTAAAATTAGCATCTAGATCAAAATCTAAATCTAGTTCTAAATAAAGACCTATTTTCTTTACCAAGGAACAGGTTCAGTACTGTTAGTAAAAACTATTTTAGAATCTTTAATATAAAAATCTCCTCCAGAATAAAGTTTTTCGTAACACTCATTTGCTTCTTTGAGATTTTTAAAATCAATATAGGCTTCTTTTAGTTTAAGTAGTTCTACATCTGTATAAACTACATATATCCTATAGTGGTATTTTTCAGCTTTAAGTCTTACCTTATTTGCTGTATATCCGTAGCAGATGTCCCCTTCGTAGTAAAAAAAACAGGATAAAAGTACAGATAAAGATATAAAGACTTGAATTAAGACTTTCACTCTCATCTCCTAAAAAGTTAAAAACTTACTACTAATCTATCGGTAGTTAGAATTTAAAATTAAATAGAAATTATGGTAAAAAAGCCAAAGATATTCAAAAATTATTCAAGATTTTTAATTATCCTAACCAATAATAAAATAATATACTTATCCTTTGTTTTGTTTTATCATATCTAGGCTTATGTTGATTAGATATTTATTTGATAAGGGTAGTACCGGGTTAGAGAATATGGCAAAGAAAGAAATTCAACAAAATACAACCAGTGATAAAAATACTGATGAAAATATTTCCTCAGATAAATCTAAGATTGAATCAGAACCAGAGAAACAATCTTTATGGAACAGTTTTTTTAGTTTTGAAAATATTAAATCCCTCGGAATACTTATTCTGATAGTATTTGCAATACGTTGGTCAATTATATCTCCCTATAAGGTTCCAACCTCTTCTATGGAACCTACTATTAAAGTAGGAGATAGACTTATGGCAAATAAACTTGCTTTCAAATTTACTTTCCCTTTTACAAGATGGGTACTTGTTCAATGGTCTACTCCTAAACGTGGAGATGTTATAGTATTTCGTTTTCCTAAAGATCCTAGTCTTGATTTTGTAAAAAGAGTAGTAGGAGTTGCTGGAGATGAGATTTTAATAAAGGATAATATCGTATATGTTAACGGTACTCCCCAAGAAAAAGAACTTAAAAACTCCGAAGAAGATAGAAAAATTTTAGAAGACATCTTAGACAACAAGGATTCAAAGATACTATACCAAGAACAAATAGGACAAGCTCGTCCTTGGGTAATTCAAAATTCTTCACTGAATCAAAGAGAAGATCAAATTAACTGGCCTATTAACGGTATTCCTTACAAAGTAGAAGAAAATTCTGTTTTTGTTATGGGAGATAACAGGGATAACTCTTCAGATTCTAGATCTTGGGGAGAGGTTCCTATGTCTTATGTAATAGGTAAAGCTATGTTTGTAATCTTCAGTAAATATAAGCCTGAAGGAGCAAGTTACGAATGGACTTTCAGATGGAATAGAGTGGGGCATATTATAAAATGAGTACTGCTGATAATAACGAAGGTATAAAATATTATAAGGAGTTTTGGACTGGGGATTCTAAAGATGGATCCTTCTGTGATGGAGAAGGTTATCATTACTACAGAATGAAAAATTCTTTAATTGTTGAAGCATATGAATATTATGAAAACGATGAAGGAATAGAAGTAGTAACTCCTTATCCTGAGATGCATAACGTAGATTGGTTTAAGGATATTGGTTTTGATAATTTTGATGCACTGGATGAAGTAACAGAAGACGAGTTTAACGAAATTAAAGATCTTTTATATCATTAGTACACCAGTAATTTGGGAGATATTTATGTTTAAAAAAGTTAAAAGCACGGTTTATAGTTTTTGTTTATTATTTTTGTTATCTTCATTTATGTCTTCTATAGCTTTTTCTTATATTGCTGATTTTAGGGGAGGATGGCATACTGATTTTCCTCTAGGTGATGCTCCAGATACAGTATCTTTTTCTATTCTAGATGTTGGAGCATATAGAGAGTTATTTACTGGTTTTAAACTTGGAATATCTTATAATTTCTTTAACGTTTATGCTTCTCCTTCTGATTTTAGATGGCATGCTCTTAGTCCTGAACTGCTATTTTTCTTCAAAGATATAAATGAAAAAATAAGTTTATATGTTCGTGGAGGAGGAAGTGTATTAAATCTTACCTCAACTGATAAAACGTGGGGAACTTATCACAATCTTAAAGTTAAAGTTAGACAACCTGTTATAAAGGCAGGAGTAGGTTGTGAAGTTAAGATTATAGATAATCTTAGTGCTTACGGGGAAGTTCTCATGAACTATGCAAGGTTAAAACTAAATTATGATTATGGTAGTGAATCTGAAAACTATATGGCTCTTTTGTTTGGGGCAGGGGCTGTCTATACCCTAGATTAATCCCTATCTTCCCTTCTTATAGATGCCTCCAAGGATTTTAAGGTCTTTGGAGGCATCTTAGTATGGTAGAGGAGTCTAGATAGATTTGTTGATGTCGAATTCTTTCTTTGATATCCTGATAAGTAAGATTGTTTTTTTCATCTAATTTCTACGGATAGGATTGTAATATTATGAAACACACACACTCTTCATTAAAAACTCGCATTTTAGGTATTTTATTTTCTAGTGTACTGGCTTTGACTCTATTTTCCACGGTTAAATCTAGCCCCGCTTATTCAATGGATCTTCAAGCTGGTTTTAGATTGGGGCTAGATTTTAGTGAGAATAATGCCTTTACAGATAGTTTAATGGTTATGCCACTAGATTTAGGATTGTATTGGAAAGTAATCCCTAATTTATACATTGGATCTAATATCGTATGGTATTATCATTCAGAAAACGATACTACATTCAATTGGATCTCTGCTAACCTTGATTCTACATATAGATTCCTACGTCTTGTAAAGAAAAAACTCCACCTGTATGCAAAACTTGAAATCGGTATATTTAACTATCTATCTATTAAGTATTCTAATAGTATAAACTCTGATTATTCTGCGTATTCTAAATATGGTTTAAGCGAAGCAAACGCTAAGAGTTTTATTACTATGACAAGTATAGATCCTGAACAAGAAGGAACAGAAATAAATGTAACACATCCAAACTTCAGAATAGGAGCTGGAGCTAAATGGAAACTAAGTAAAAAGTTATACGTCTATTCAGAAGCACTTATAAGTTTCTTTTCTATAGAAAACAAATTTAAGAATGAATTCATTAACTATACACATGAATATTCGTTCAAGGCTTTATTACTTACTGGAGGGATCTTCTACACTATATAGTTTTGTAAGATCGATTTATCTAAAAATTTAGACTAGTTTTATTTAGATAAAAACTATAATGTAACAGTCTAACATTTTAATGTTACAATAGTATTATAGTCTGTGTTATATCCTACTAACCTTGTATTTTTCCCGAAGGAACAGTGTATGAGTATATTTCTTGTAAGTTTATGTTTTATTATTGGTTATATTTTTATAGTACTAGAACATCCTCTAAAAATTCATAAAACAGCTTCTGCACTTCTTTGTGCAATAGTGTGTTGGACACTGTATACCCTTACTGGATCCACTCCAGTAGAGACTGTAACCGAGCAACTCTACGAGAGTATAAGTGAAGCTGTAGGAATTGTACTATTTCTAATATGTGCTATGACTATAGTAGAAACTATAGATGCTCATAAAGGTTTTAGAATCGTTGCAAATTTTATCCGTGGAGGAAATAAGTTAGTAGTTCTTTGGATTATATCAGGACTTACTTTCTTCCTATCATCAATTCTAGATAACCTTACTACCTCTATCGTAATGCTTTCTATCATTTTAAAACTTCCCCTGTCTAAACATGAAAAAAGGTTATTTCTTGCTATGGTAATCATAGCTGCTAATGCCGGTGGTGCTTGGACCCCTATGGGGGATGTAACCACCACTATGCTTTGGATTGCAAATAAGATTTCAGCTATAAATATTATAAAAGCTTTAATTCTTCCATCACTAGTATGTTTGCTTCTTCCTCTTTTGGTTATTACCTGGTCTCTTTCCAAAGATAAAACTAATATGCATCTTGCTCCTCCTGAGCCAGAGGTAAGCGAAGATCCTGAAAATCCAAAACAAGAAAAATTCATGCTGATCTTTGGTATTTTTCTACTAATGATGGTTCCTGTATTTAAAACATTCACTCATCTACCCCCATTTGTAGGAATGATAGGAGCTATGTCTATATTTTGGATAACAACTCAACTCATCCACAGAAGAGGAAATGCAGCGCTGAGGGTAGAATCTCTGATCTCTAGAATAGATCTAGCAAGTGCTCTGTTTTTTCTAGGAATACTTCTATGTGTAGGATCCCTGCAATTTACAGGTATTTTAAATACCTGTGCCTCCTGGCTTTTAGCACATATTTCAAACCTAGATATAATAGCTGTTCTGATTGGTATGATATCTTCAGTTATAGATAACGTTCCAGTTGTAGCAGTAAGTATGGGGATGTTTCCTGAGCTTCCTATGGATCATAAGTTTTGGGAATTTGTTGCATACACTGCAGGAACCGGTGGATCCTTACTTGTTATAGGGTCTGCTGCTGGAATTGCTATTATGAATCCAGCAAAACTGGATTTTTTCTGGTATTTAAAACATGTTACTCTGCTAGCACTTCTTGGATATCTAGGAGGAGCTGGGGTGTATCTTCTTCAATATATGTTACTGAACTAGGAGAATCTAGTTATTAGATTAGAGTTTTAACTTTCTTTGATCGAAGAAGACCCTAGAGATTAGATCTAGTAGAAAGTATATACCTAAACTTATAATTACTACTTTATATATCGACGAGGACAAAAAATCTTGAAAGCCAGCCTCTCTCATCTTTCTATCTAGAATTGATAGATACCAGATTATCTTAAACCACAAAGTTATTATTCCTATACTTAGTTGATCTAATATTCCCCCTGAGTTTTCAAATACTCCTAGATAAATAGCTGAGAGCATTACTACTGGAAATATAGGAACAAGAACTATATTTATAAAAATACTCAACGGACTCACTAGACTAAATACACAACTAGAAAAAGTTGTAAGTTTTATCTGAACTATTAGAAGTTTTCCAACTTTTTCTCCTATCTTTTTTATCAATAGGTATCTTTCAGTTAAAGTTCCCCATAAAGCATAAAGTCTTCGTTTAGAGTAACTTGTTTTTTTATTTAAGGTAGATAAAGATACAAAACATAGATATGCTATCCAACTTATTAAAGTTCCTAGACTAAAAATACCAAGAGGAAAAACCAGTATCTGAATTAAAAAACAAAGAAGTACCCTAGATCTTAGGGGAAGTACCCCACTAATATAAGGAGTTAAAATATGGGTAATAAATATAATTCCAGCACGTTGCCCAGCTCCACTTATAGAAGCTAGCCCCATAAACCCCACTACCCCTAAACATACAAAGATATTTACTACCATCGACAGTCTTATCCACCTACTAGGACTAATAAGTCTTAATGCGTATAACACCTTTATACCTAAAAAAAGAAAAAATCTTATACACGAAGCAATCAGTGCAAAATGAAGACCACTAATTACTAAAAGATGATATATCCCCAAAGATCTAAATTGATCTTTTATATATAACGGAATCCCTTCTTTATCTCCATAGAGAATTCCTGTAATAAAATGAATGAAATTTTCCCTAAGATGATGGGATCTAAGATTTAATAAAAGTCTTTGTTTTAAAGTATTATTCCATCTATCAATTAAACTTTGAGTTATATTTACAGTTCTTTGACGTGAGATAAAAATACAGTTTGATCTTTTTAAAAATATTTGTTGATGAGAAAAACACCTGATAGATCCTTCCCTACTATTTTTAAAACTACCTGAAACTTCATATACTCTTTTATTATCTTCTTTTTGAGTCTGATCCATAACAATCATGTTTGAAAAACCAGATCCTAATCCTGTTTTTAATACATATACCCAAGATATATTATCTGATAACTCTGGTGCAGAATGCGAGATTCCCCAAATAAGAAAGAAAAGATAGATGGGAAATAAAAAACTTATCTTAAAAGAAATAAATCTATAGGATCTTATCAACCACAATAATAAAACTATAGTTATAAATATTATCCAAATAACTCCAGGATAAAGATAAGTTAATAAAAAAATCCCAGAATTAATCTTTGAAATAAAAAATCCAACTATAAAAAATAGAATACAAAAAAACATAGCCATCCTAATCCGTATTAAACGTACTCACATCTTTACTCTACGTAATAACTAGATAAAAGGAAGGAGAAAAAAGGCTTGATCTTTTTTTGTATCAATTTAAATCAATTCTAAAAAGACATAGGTGTTATACGATAAAAAAA